>JAURGS010000250.1 GCA_030833685.1 Rhodoferax sp.
AAGTGACAAGCTCAAAAGCCTGAGGCTCTCTGAGCAGCTCGCGCAGCAAGAGGTTATTGAGCGCATGGCCCGAGCGAAAAGCGCTGTACTTGGCCAGCAGCGGCGTGCCCAGCAGGTAAAGGTCGCCCATGGCATCCAGGATTTTGTGCTTCACAAACTCGTCGTCGTAGCGCAGGCCGCCGGCGTTGAGCACCTTGTAATCGTCCATCACGATGGCGTTGTCCAGACCGCCGCCCAGTGCCAGCCCGTTGGCGCGCATCATCTCTACATCTTTGGTAAAGCCAAAAGTGCGTGCCCGGGCAATATCCCGGGTGTAGGACCCGGTGCTCATATCAAACAAGACACTCTGGCCAGTTGAGTCCACAGCCGGGTGCTTGAACTCAATATCAAACTGCAAGGCAAAACCATGAAACGGCTCAAGCCGCGCCCACTTGGTTTGCTCGCCCGTACCCTGGCGCACCTCCACCGGCTTTAAAACACGCAAAAACCGTCGCGGCGACGCCTGCATGACCACCCCGGCACTTTGCAGCAAAAACACAAACGAGGCGGCTGACCCGTCCAGAATCGGCACCTCTTCGGCGGTGATGTCGATGTACAGGTTGTCAATGCCCAGCCCACAGCACGCCGACATCAGGTGCTCGACCGTGTGCACTTTGGCGTCGCCTTCAGAGATGGTGGATGCCATGCGGGTGTCGCTGACGGCCTGCGCACCCACCGCAATATCGACCGGCTGGGGCAGGTCCACGCGTCGAAACACGATGCCGGTATCGGGCTGCGCAGGCCGCAGCGTCATTTCCACCCGCTGCCCGCTGTGCAGACCCACACCTACTGCGCGGGTCAAATTTTTAATGGTTCTTTGCTGGATCACACGCTGATTTTAAGTTGGGGTGGCTACAGCGCCCTGCCGCCTGCGCCCAATAGGCGCACAGCCAGCAAGGCCCCAGCCCACCTGTGAAGCGAATGACACCACCCACCCCAGGGCAGGCAGGCTCACACCGGGGGAGGTTTAGCTAAACTCAATCGGCCTGTTTGCGCAAAAACGCAGGTATCTCAAAGTCGTCCATACCGCCACTGGACAGGGCGTCCACGCGGGCCGCGGCCATGGTGCGATCGGGTGGCTTGCGCCAGACACTGGGCGTGGCCATACCACCGTAGTCGGGCTGGGTGCGACTGCCCACCACCGTGGCTGTGCCCACACCCTGGGCCTCGGGTGTCACAGGGTTGTCCAGCGTCGGCACGTTAAACGGTACGTTATCAGTACCGGTGCGCAGAACGGTTTCGCGTGTGGGAACCACCTTGATGCTGGGGCGCTGGCGGCTCAAGCCCGTGGCCACCACGGTCACGCGCATGTCTTCGCCCAAACTCTCATCGTAAGCCGCACCGTTAATCACGTGCGCGTCGGGTGAAGCGTAGGCACGGATGGTGTTCATCGCCTGCTTGGACTCAGACAGTTTGAGCGAGCCCTTGGCAGCGGTGATCAGCACCAGCACACCTCTGGCACCCGAGAGGTCTATGCCCTCAAGCAGTGGACAGGCCACAGCCTGCTCCGCGGCGATGCGGGCGCGGTCAGGGCCGTTGGCCAGGGCGGTGCCCATCATGGCCTTGCCCGGCTCACCCATCACCGTGCGAACGTCCTCAAAGTCCACATTCACATGGCCCGGCACATTGATGATCTCGGCGATACCGCCCACGGCGTTTTTCAGCACGTCGTTGGCATGCGCGAAAGCCTCATCTTGCGTGGCGTCATCGCCCAGGACCTCAAGCAGCTTTTCGTTGAGCACCACAATCAGTGAGTCCACGTTGGACTCCAGGTCAGCCAGGCCCGCATCGGCGTTGTCCATACGCCGCTTGCCTTCAAACTCGAAGGGCTTGGTGACCACGCCCACGGTCAGAATGCCCATCTCGCGCGCCACCCGCGCAATCACAGGCGCGGCACCAGTGCCGGTGCCGCCGCCCATGCCCGCGGTGATGAACAGCATGTGCGCGCCATCAATAGCGGACCGAATGTCCTCCAGTGCCAGCTCTGCCGCCTCGCGAGCCTTGTCCGGTCGGCTGCCTGCGCCCAGGCCTGTAGAGCCCAACTGAATCTGTCGGTGAGCGTCGCTGCGATTCAAAGCCTGCGCATCGGTATTGGCGCAAATGAATTCCACGCCCTGGACCTTGCTGGCAATCATGTGGCCCACGGCGTTGCCGCCGCCACCGCCCACACCGATCACCTTGATCTGTGTGCCCTGGTTAAAAATTTCCTCGTCGATGAGTTCGATGGCCATGTTGTGCTCCTTCGGATCGGGTAAAACTTAAAAATCAAAAAAACGGTTGTTCAGGTTTCAAGGGGGGTCGGTACATCGCCATCGCCAGGGTGGCGAGGCACGGCTAAGCCAAAGTCGATAAATCATGTTCAAAAATTCCCTACGAACCAGTCTTTGACCTGCGCGAAAGCGGTCTTCATGGAACCATGCTTTTGCGCCACTTTTTGCCCGCGCATACGTCCCAGGCGCGCCTCCTCAAGTAAGCCCATGACAGTGGCGGCTCGCGGTTGCGCCACCATGTCGGACAAAGCGCCTCGGTACTGGCTGATGCCACGGCGCACGGGCTTGAGAAAAATGTCCTCACCAAGCTCGACCATCCCGGGCATCACACTGCTACCGCCCGTGAGCACTACGCCACTGGAGAGCAGCTCTTCAAAGCCGGAGTCACGCATCACCTGATGCACCAGGCTGAAGATTTCCTCCACCCGTGGCTCGATCACACCTGAGAGTGCCTGGCGACTGAGCATGCGTGGGGCCCTGTCCCCAAGGCCGGGCACTTCAACCTGCGCATCAGGGTCGGCCAGCAGTTGCTTGGCGTAACCGTTTTCAACCTTGATTTCTTCGGCATCCTTGGTGGGTGTGCGCAAAGCCATGGCGATGTCGCTGGTGATCAAGTCACCTGCAATCGGAATCACCGCCGTGTGGCGAATAGCGCCATTGGTAAAGATCGCCACGTCGGTGGTTCCCGCACCAATGTCCACCAGCGCAACACCCAGCTCACGCTCGTCTTCCGTCAGCACCGACATGCTGCTGGCCAGCGGATTGAGCATCAATTGCTCTACCTCCAGGCCACACCTGCGAACGCATTTGATGATGTTTTCGGCTGCGCTTTGTGCGCCCGTGACGATGTGTACCTTGGCCTCGAGGCGGATTCCGCTCATGCCAATAGGCTCTTTCACGTCCTGCCCATCAATAATGAATTCCTGCGGCTCCACCAGCAGCAAGCGCTGATCGGTCGAGATATTGATCGCCTTGGCGGTCTCAACCACCCTGGCCACGTCAGCTGCGCTGACCTCACGGTCTTTGATGGCCACCATGCCGTGCGAACTCAGGCCTCGAATATGGCTGCCCGTGATGCCGGTGTAGACCCGTGAGATCTTGCAGTCGGCCATCAACTCGGCTTCTTTGAGCGCTTGTTGAATGCTCTGTACCGTGGCATCGA
>JAURGS010000251.1 GCA_030833685.1 Rhodoferax sp.
GTCTGCTGTCGCACCCAACTCGGGGTTCATTTGCGAATGCTGGGTCAGGAGTGTCTGGATGATGGCGCGCCAATCCTGGTCGCTCAAGCCGGTGGTGATACGTACTTCGGCCAGGCTGCGGGTCATGCGCGCCAAATGCTGGCTTAGGCGAAAGGGCTGACCCCTGTAAACCGGAACCACCTCATAGATGCCGTCGCCAAAGATAAAACCTCGGTCGAGCACGCTGACCTGGGCTTTGTCAACAGTGGTGAAGTTGCCATTGAGATAGCAGGGTAAGGGGGGCAAATTGGTCATGCCGCAATTATGGGTGCAAGGCGCAGGCGGCAATTTTTTGGCCTGACCGTCACCTAGGGTAAACCCTAGAGAAAAAAACTTGCCATGAAACAAATGTTTCGCCATAATTCATCTGATTCAAGTGTTTCATATTGTGTTTTTTTATCCATTCCATGCCTTACAAGCGTTTGACCCGGCTGATTGAGACCCACTTTGACGCGCTGAGCTCCGAGCTTCAGAAAGCGGCACGCTGGGTGCGCGAGCATCCGGCTGAATTGGGTTTGCAGTCCTTGCGGCAATCCGCCGCTTCGGCGGGCGTGTCGCCGGCGAGCATGTCTCGCCTGGCGCGGGCGCTGGGACTCAACAGCTTCGAGGAAATGCGTCGGCCGTCGATGCAGGCGCTGGCACAAACCATGGGTATGGACATCGCGCCGGCGGCGCCGTCAGACCCCGACCTGGGCAGTCTCAACGAGATCAATGCCTGCCAGGTTGGCAATGCCTCATCGGTGTACCAGCGCAACAAACGGTCAGATTTTGATGCGGCTGCGAAATTGATTGTCGAGGCCGATCAGGTGGTTTTTCTAGGTCTTCGTGCCAGCTTTTCGATTGTGTTTCACATGCAGTACACCTGCGACTGGCTGCGTGACGGCACCCACTTGGCCAGCAACCCCGGTGGTGCCTGGCCAGAGCGCGTGTTGAGCATGGGCCCGCGCGATGTGCTGGTTGTGGTTAGCCAGGCGCCTTACACCCGCCAGGTGGTTGCCATGACGCAAGAGATTGCAGAGCGAGGCGTGAAGATTGTCGCGCTAACCGACAGTGAGCTCTCTCCGCTGGCCAGGCTGGCCGCCGTTAGCCTTTTATTCAGCACTGCGTCGCCCTCTTTTTTTCATTCTCAGACCGGTGCTTTGGTACTGGCCGAGGCTTTGATGAATTGTGTCTCTGAGCGTTCACCACAGAGCTCAAGACAAAGGCTTGCCATGCGACAAGAAACCTTGCAACGCATGGGCGCCTATTGGGAGCGCCCCGCGCCAATGGGCCCCAAGGCCTCCAAGGTGGGCTCGGGTCTTGCCAAAGCTACAAACAAGGAGAGATCATGATGGTTCGAAACGGTTATCTTTTCAGAGGGTCTCAACCTCGCCTTTGGCGTGGGCTTGGACACACCGCTGCCATGCAGGCGGTTGGCGCGTATCAGTTCTGTGCGCTGATCGGGGAAAGCCGAGTGTTGTGGCCCTTCGTGCAAACCCTTGCCCAGAGCCTGAAGGGCTTGCAAAAACGACTTGTTCGAGCGGGGCATCGCCTGGTACGAGTCTGCCTGAGCGCTCAAAACACTTTGACACGGTTAGGCCAGGCAGCATCGCCCTCTGGTAACCAGGAGCTCCGCTATGGGTAACTCACTCGACTTTGCCGCGCTTGAAGCGAGTTCCATGCGTAAGCGGCATGCGCTGGATTTGATGATGTTGGCAGAAAAGTTGTCGCGTTTGACCGTTCGCACTAAAACGGTCGTGCAGCAATCCAACGAGGTTGGCCAAAAAATTTACCGGACCCATAGAGAGACCTTGGATCAAAAGCTAGCCTATAAGAATTTGGCGATGGGAGGGGGCAATGGCTGAAACCGTGTGGCTGACAACATCAGAGCCATTGCAGCCGGTGGTTTGGTATCGGCCAGCGCCGGGCTTCGATAGGCAGGCTGGCAAGGCGCCTTTGGCTCAGGGTCGATTTTTTAATGATCAAGGCGCGCAAAGGAGAAGCGTTTTTGCGCGGCTCGAAGAGTTGAAGACTTCGATGGAGGATATTGCCGCGCGCCATCAGATTACAGAGCGTCGCTTGGCTGAGATAACCCAAGACTTTCAAGGCGCTTTGCACCGCTTGGACACTTTATTCATACCCTTGGAAACGGGCGACCCGGTCTACTGAAATTTATGAACGTACGAGAAAAAATCGAACGCCCCGTTGTAAGGCAAGATCAGTCCAGGGTTTTTCATCGCCAACTGCGCAGCGACATGCCCATGGCTGTTCGTGGCAAGGGGGTGTATCTGTTTGATGCATCCGGCAAGCCCTACATTGATGCATCCGGGGGGGCGGCGGTTTCGTGCCTGGGCCACGGCCACCCCGATGTGCTGGCGGCCATGCACGCCCAAATCGACACGCTTGCCTACGCGCACACCAGTTTTTTCACTACGCAAGTTGCCGAGGAGCTTGCCGATGTTCTGATAGCCGGTGCGCCCAAGGGCATGAGCAATGTGTACTTTGTCAGTGGTGGCTCCGAGGCTGTGGAAGCGGCGCTGAAGATGGCGCGACAGTATTTTGTTGAAATCGGCCAGCCCCAGCGTTGTCATTTCATTGCGCGCAAACAGAGTTACCACGGCAACACCTTGGGGGCCCTGGCGGTTGGGGGCAATGAATGGCGGCGCGAGCAGTTCAAACCGCTGTTGATCGATGTCGCGCATGTGTCGCCTTGCTACGAATACCGTGACCGGGCCCAAGATGAAACACCTGAGGCCTACGGCCGGCGCTTGGTTGCCGAACTGCAGGCCACCATTGAGCGATTAGGTCCCCAGACCGTGATGGCTTTTGTTGCCGAGACGGTTGGCGGGGCGACTGCCGGGGTGTTAACCGCGGTGCCGGGCTACTTTAAAGGCGTGCGTGATTTGTGTGATCAGCACGGCATCTTGCTCATCTTGGATGAGGTAATGTGCGGTATGGGGCGCACCGGCACCTTGCATGCCTGTGAGCAAGAGGGTGTGGTCCCCGATTTGATCGCGGTAGCCAAGGGATTGGGCGGTGGTTACCAGCCCATCGGGGCCGTGATGGCCCAGTCGGATTTAGTCCGAGCGTTCAGGCGCGGCAGTGGCATGTTTCACCATGGGCACACGTATCTGGGCCATCCTGTAGCCTGTGCGGCAGCGCTGGCTGTGCAAAAAGTTATCGCGCGCGACCGTTTGTTGCCGCAGGTTCTTGATCGGGGCGCTTTCTTGTGCAAAACGCTGCATGAAGCCTTTGATGCGCATGCGCATGTTGGCGACATTCGCGGCCGTGGCTTGTTCTGGGGTGTTGAGTTGGTTTTGGATCGCTCGAGCAAGCAATGGTTTGACCCCAAGCACAAACTGCACGCCCGCATTAA
>JAURGS010000252.1 GCA_030833685.1 Rhodoferax sp.
AACCACCTCTTCGCTGGTTTTTTTCAGCCAGCCCAGCTCGGTGCGGTTCATGCTGATCACCCGGCCCTGGCTGTCCAGGGAGTGGTAGCCGCAGGGTGCGTTGTCGTACAAGTCTTGGGCCAGGTCAGCGGCTGCCTCGGCCTGGATGCGCCGCTCATCGGCCAGGGCTTTTTGCGCCTCTCCCTCGCGCTCATGGGCATGCAGTTCTGAAAGGTCCAGAATTTGCAACAGCAGCATAAACTCGCCACCCACATCAAGCCGGCTGTAAGTAAAGCTGGCGTCCAAAGGATGCCCCGCGTCCCCAAGCCCCGTGTAGATGAAACTGAGGGAGCCGTCGCGCTCGTACAACTCGCGGACTTGATCCAGCCTGCCATCGACTTGCAGGTGGGCAAGCCCAGAAAGAGTTACAGATTGAAGCTGCTCATCAGTTCGGCCTCCCCCAGTTTGGCGCGCCGCGGGGTTGTTCCACCGCCAGCGCCCGTTTGAATCAAAAAGCACATGGCCCACCAGGCTTTGCTCCATCACGCGCTGCATTTGCTCACGCTCAGTGCGCTGTGCCTTGCGCCGCCCTTCAAGCTCGGTTCGGCGCACGAGCATCAATACCAGCATACCTACAACCAACGCAGTGATCAGCACCAGTGAAGATTCGATGACCAAGCGACTGTCCCGCTGCTGCCTTACGCTCACACGCAGCACAAACGCCAGCGGGTTTTCAGCCTGAGGCGAGGACTGCCCTGCTGATGTGTAACGCCTGACCTGCTGGAGACTGCTTTGCTCTGGGTACAGCCAACTCGTCGGGGCGCCGGCATAGCCCGGGGATTGCCAGACGGTTTGCAAAGAATCCTCGCTCAGCCCTATCTCAACGCGGCCCAAATGTTCGTCCAGCGGTAATGACAAGCTACGCACGAAAGCCTGGGGGTCGACCCAAGCCAGCACCAGACCCAAAAAGCGACTGTCATCAAGAAACAGGGCTTGCGCACGCACCAAAACAGGGCTTGGCGCACCGGGAGCCTGCACAAAACCCCAGGTAACGACACGGTTGCTACGTGCGCTTGCCACCAAAGCTTGCAGATCAGGCACGGACGCAAGCGGCGCTCCCACAGCAAGCCCAGGTCCGTCAAGGGGGTGGGCAAAGGTCAGCACATCGTCCCTCACCCAGCTGATTCTGCTGCCCTCTTCCAAAAAGTCGACTAAATTTGGCGCTACTGCCAACCAATTTTGGTCTGTTACCGCAGACCCCAACTGTGCAGTCCGGATGATCGATGCAGCCAGCGTATCTGATGCCACAGCAACATGGCGAAGTTCCTTGGCGGCCTCTGCAGCGTTGGCTTGCGCCAACGCCCGGGCGTCTTGAGCGCGCTCATTGGCTACCTGGCGAGCATCGACAAGCATCAGCGTGGCGCCGATGACAGCAGAGAACACTGCGGCGACAATAGCAGCAGGCCAGGCCCTCGAGGACGCTTCTCGCATGTGGTCTTGCACGACTTCAGGGTTGGCAAAGGCGCGGTCCAATTGCAGCAAGCCCTGGCGCAGCAACACCTGCAGCCCCAGCGCCGCAAGCCCAAAAAACCAGGCAGCCTGTATCGACAGGCCACCCAGGCCCAGCCAAACGCTGCCCAGCACCAAAACAGCCGGCACTGCCAGCCCTAGCCAAGGACGCTGAGGCAGCACCAACACGATCGCCAGCAAATAGAGGCTAGGCGCAACCGCGTCACCCACCCACCAAAGTGCCAAGGCACAAACCAAGGCAGCCAGCAGGGCCCGCACCGCAACCAGGAGTTCGAACCGTTCGAGCGAGGGGTCGAACAACCACAAAGCAGTAATCATGAGCAGCGCTGCAGCGGCAACGATGAGAACGGGGATCAATGCTTGAGCCAGGTCGACTGAGCCAGGCAGAAAAAACGGGATCGCAAAACCGCTAAGAACATAAGCGCCAGCCAAGCCAGGCAACAGACTTAGCAATCGCCTGCGAACCCGCAACGCCGATTGGCCCTGCACCCAAGCCTCTGCCCACAACGCACAAGCCCCATAGACCGCAAAGCAGCCTATCAACAAGCTTGCAAACTTAAGCGCCCATGCGCTCTGCAGGGCTTGGCCTGGGGCCGCTTGCGCCAGGCTCCAGACACCCAGTACAGCCAGTACGGCCACCAGAGCCAGCACACCCGCGGCGCGCCACCACCGGGCACGATGCGGCCAAACCAGACGCGCTGCCGTCAAGGTGTTGGCCAAGAGCATCCCATACAAACCCCATGCCCAGCCCATCCAGGGCAAAAGCAGGTCAAACCCTCGGGCCACAACCTGCCTGGCAATTAATTCAGTGACCATCGCCAGCACCACCAAATGAATGGTCAACACCCAGGCAGGCCGGGGATTTTTAAACTTAGCGATCCACAAAAACGCGCCAGCCGCAACGGCAACGAAGGGCATGAAGGCCCAAGCTGACCAGGCAGCAAACGGTCGCTGCTCAGATCCGGTCATTACCACGCCCACGGCCCAAAGCATGACGATCATGACAGCGATCGAAACCGCGGCCAACGTCATGCGCAGCAACGCCTGCGCCAGGCCATCAACACGTGCAGGCAAGCGTGCAGCGGCCGCACCCTGCAGCGGCTGCAAACCCTCTTTTGCTAAACCATCGCTAGCCTGAGTCATGGCATCCCGAATTAGGTGGCTGACCAACTGATCTACGGTCTGTGGTGCCAGGCCCTGTCGCAATCAACCGGGCTGAGCTGTGCCGACCAACTTTTTTCTCCTACATCCCTGGCGCAGGCACCCAAGCCCTGAAAGCGCCCCGCTGGCTCTAACCAAACTGACTGCTGCGCCCAAGCCCGGGCGCACGCTTTATTTTGAGCCGGATGATACTGCCTTACAGGGGCGTGTATACAAAGACCCCGGCGCTGCTGTTTTTGCCGCCTGGGGCTTGGTAGATCGCGTCAACCAAAGCACTGCGCTGGTGCAGCACCGCACGCTGGTTGATCGAGCCTTTGTCGGTGAGCTCGCCACGGTCAATCGACAAAGCCTCCTCAAGCACGTGCAGGCGGGCCACCCGGTTGGCGCTGCCCGTGCCCTGCTGCCACAAGCGATCCACCAGGGCCTGAAAAAAGTGGCGCACCACGGGCAGGGCCAGCAGCTGCGCGGCTTGGCGCGGGTCAGCTTGCGCGTCGCTCGCACCCGCAGCGCGCGCCAGGCGCGCGAGCTCATCCAGGCGCGGCACGATCAGCACGGCGATCTCGCTGCGGTCCAGGCCGGCCACCACCGCGTCTTGCACGCAGGGGCTGCCCGCGGCAACAATGGCCGCGCGAAGCGGCCCCACACTCACAAAGGTGCCGGTGGCGAGCTTGAAGTCCTCAGCGATGCGCCCGTCAAACAACAAGCCTTGTTGGGTATCAGCGGC
>JAURGS010000253.1 GCA_030833685.1 Rhodoferax sp.
AGCCAGCAGGTCACCAAAAAAACCATCGGTGTTGTCAGTGGTACACGCTGCAACCACGATGTCGCCAGGCTGGATCTGCTCGGCGGCCACATGCATCATCCAGTTATCGCCAGGCTGCAAGAGCACGGTGACCGCCGTGCCGGAAATTTGAGCGCCCGGGTAAATCGGCCGCATATAGGTTTTCATCAGACCCACTCGTCCCATCGCCTCATGCACAGTGGCAGATCCCAAGCTGGCCAGCCGATCAGTGGCGCTGCGCTCGGCTCTTTTGATGTTGCGATAGACCACACCTAGTTCATGCATGATCACAGTCCTTTCGATTGAAGTTTGGCGTCAAGCCGCGGAAACACGCGTCGTGCGTTGCCCTCGTAAATCTGTTGGCGGTCGGCGTCACTGAGGATTTTGGAAGCCTGGATATAACGCTTGGTGTCATCGTAATAATGGCCACTTTGCGGGTCGATGCCACGCACCGCGCCAATCATCTCGGATGCAAACAACACGTTCTTCACCGGAATCACCGTGTTGAGCAGATCGATGCCAGGCTGGTGATAAACGCAGGTGTCAAAGAAGATATTGTTCAGCAAATGGTCTTGCAATAAGGGCTTTTTTAGCTCTTGAGCCAAACCGCGGAAGCGGCCCCAGTGGTAAGGCACAGCGCCGCCACCATGGGGAATGAGAAATTTCAAAGTAGGAAAGTCTTTGAACAAATCAGAGGTGAGGCACTGCATGAACGCTGTGGTGTCCGCATTCAAATAGTGAGCACCTGTGGTGTGGAAACAGCTGTTGCAGCTGGTGCTCACATGCACCATGGCGGGAATGTCGTACTCAACCATCTTCTCGTAAATCGGGTACCAGTGCCGGTCGCTCAAAGGCGGGCTGGTCCAGTGGCCACCACTGGGGTCGGGGTTGAGGTTGATGCCGACATTGCCGTACTGCTGGATGCATTTCTCCAACTCCGGAATGCAGGTGGCCGGATCGACACCCGGGCTTTGCGGAAGCATTGCCACGGGTACGAAATGATCGGGGAACAACTGGCTCACCCGATAGCACAGCTCGTTGCAGATGGCAGCCCAGGTGCTGGAGACCTGAAAATCGCCGATGTGATGGGCCATGAAACTGGCGCGCGGAGAAAACAGGGTAATGTCGCTGCCGCGTTCACGCATTTTGGCGAGCTGGTTGGTCTCAATCGATTCGCGCAACTCGTCGTCACTGATCCGCAATTCGCTCGGCTTGGGGCGGTTTGCCGGGTCATTGATTGCCGCGATCTGTTTGTTGCGCCACTCTTCCAGGGCCTTGGGCGCTGTGGTGTAGTGTCCGTGGACATCAATGATGACAAGAGGTGCTTGCATGGTCGGTCCTGTAAGAAGTGTTCAGTCAGATTGTCGGGCGCTACGCATACCCTGCGCATGTACGGCTGCGTCGCAGGCGGGACTCGCCCAAAACTGCAGAATTTCCCTGACGTCGTTAACGTGCTGGCTGTGAACGCCAACGGCGGCAGAAAACGTGGTGGTAATCGCAACTTCCCGGGGCAGGCTGCCCAAAATAGCAATGCCGGGCACATTGAGCATTTCACTGGTTTGCTGGAAACCCAAATCAACCTCGCCCTTGGCAACCAAGCCGGCCACCGCAATCCCAGGTGGCGGTGTCACGATACGCGGGGCCAGCACCTCATGCAGGCCCCAGCGCTCAAACAACTTGGCCAGCGCTACACCACTGGGTCCCGTTGAATAGCTCAGGCGATTTTGTGCCAGCACAAATGCTTTCAGATCCTCTTCGCTTTGAATCTTGACCTGAGGCTTGCCTTGCGCGATCGCCATGGAAACATCCGAACAAACCAGCTCGGTCGTGCTATTGGCGATCAAATGGCCGCCAGCGGCCAACTTGGCCAAGGCCTCAGAGGCCAGGACAACGACATCGAACTGTTCACCGCCCTGCACTCTTTTGGTGGCATCAACACCACCCACGGACTCGATGGCAACCTCGTACCCCATTCGCTCACGCGCCATAGCGCACAACTGCGCCAACAATGCTTTGGTCGCCATTGAGGAAATACCGCTCAGCTGCATGCGTACCCTTGTTTCATGTTTGTCCGATTGTTGTGGGCTTGCTGCCTTCAGCCAAGCGCCTGTTGACGCTATCAGATATATAAAATGCATATATCTAAATGTCCGCTATACGAATTAAGCAATGGACTTTCGGCAACTAGAGGCATTTGTACGCGTCGCGGAGCTCGGTAGCTTCACCCGAGCCGCAACCGTCATGCACACCAGCCAGCCTGCGTTGAGTCGCCAGGTGCGCTTACTCGAAGTCCAGTTACGCCAAAACCTGCTCACGCGAAACGGCCGCGGCGCCGTGCCCACCGAGGCCGGTAAGGTCTTGCTCGCGCACGGTCGCGGTATCTTGCACCAGGTTGAGCGTGCGATCGAGGAGATTGGACGGGTGCGCGGCTCTCTGGCAGGCCATGTCACCGTCGGGCTTCCCAGCAGCCTCGCGCGGGTACTGACGGTGCCGTTGACCCGAACATTCAAACAGGAACTGCCGCTTGCGACGATTGCGGTTATGGAAGGCCTGTCAACAGCCCTGCGCGAATCGTTGATTGCCGGGCGTCTTGATCTGGCCGTTCTCTACAACGCGCAAGCCGCCGATGATGTGGAGATCGCTCACCTGATGGATGAGGAGCTGGTTCTTGTGCAACGTCGGCCTGCTGGCCTGGCCGAAGACCCGCCACCCGGCCCCATTGAACTGCGAGCCCTGGCTGAGTTTCCATTGGTCATCCCGAGTCGTCCAAACGCTATTCGCATGCAGCTCGAGTCCGAACTGGTCAAGCTCGGCCTGCCAATGAACATCAGCCTGGAAATCGACGGTGTGTCGGCGATCCTGGACCTGGTTGCCGATGGCGCCGGCAGTGCGGTGCTGTCGCGCCAAGCTGTGCGCAGCTCCGTTCGACCTGCTGCCTACACCATGCGTGCCATCGTCTCACCACCACTGCGCACCCACATTGGTCTGGCGACCAGTGCGCTCAGGCCCACCACGCTGACGCAGCAGGCCACACTGCAGTTGCTGCGCCGGACCATCCATCAGTGCCTGCAGCCAGCCTAACCCTGTCCTCACCAACTGCGAATTACCAACAGCCATGACCAATCCAGTTCTGATCGAGGTGTTGCGCGGCAACACAGTGGAATCCGCCCACTGCGGCGCTATCGCCGTGGTTGACGCTGATGGCCATCTGCGTGCCGCGCTGGGCGATATCAGCCGACCGGTATTTCCCCGCTCGGCGGTCAAAGTTTTGCAGGCGCTGCCCCTGGTCACCTCAGGTGCAGCTGACAGGCTAGGACTTACCGATGCAGAACTCGCTATCGCCTGTGCCTCACACAGCGGTGAGCCAT
>JAURGS010000254.1 GCA_030833685.1 Rhodoferax sp.
CTTGCCCAACTCACGGGGCAAAGCCCCCTACCCCTTAACCCACACAACGGCCAAGAAGGCCCGCGAAGCGTGGCGGTAGTGGATGAAGACTGGTGCATTGGCTGTACCCACTGCATTGATGTCTGTCCGGTCGATGCCATTTTGGGTGCTAGCAAGCGCATGCACACGGTCCTGGAGGCCTACTGCACAGGCTGTGAGCTGTGTCTGCCGGTCTGCCCCGTCGACTGCATCGTCTTGGAAAATGTCAGCGGCGAGGAAACTGGCTGGAACGCCTGGGGCAGTAGCCTAGCCCGTCAGGCCCAGGATCGTTATGCAGCCAGGCAGCAACGCCTGAACAATAAATCCAGCCAAGCCTCTGCGTCGGCTGCCAACCGGCCGAGATCACCGCAGGCGCAAAGCGCCAAAGACCCCAAAAAGGCCATGATCGACGCCGCTGTATCGCGCGCGCGCGCCCGTCAATCAGGGCGCTGAGGCCAAGGCTGCAATCACGTCGGGCGGTGCCTGCACCAGTTCGATCAACACCCCCTCGCCCGCAATAGGAAATTCCTCACTGGCTTTGGGGTGCAGAAAACAAATGTCATGACCAGCTGCCCCGCGCCGGATGCCGCCGGGCGCAAAGCGCACACCCTGCGCTGAGAGCCACGCCACCGCGGCAGGCAAATCATCAATCCACAGGCCGACATGGTTTAAGGGTGTGGCATGCACGGCTGGCTTCTTATTCGCGTCTAATGGCTGCATCAGGTCAACCTCGACCTTGAAAGGCCCTTGACCGATGGCGCAAATGTCCTCATCGACGTTCTCGCGTTCGCTACGAAACTGACCCGTCACCTCAAGACCCAACATCTGAACCCATAAGGTTCGCAATCGCGATTTATCAGGCCCACCGATAGCGATTTGTTGAACACCAAGCACCTTGAAAGGACGCGCCTGGCTCATGCCCCGAACTCCACGATGGGCTGGTCAACCACCAGGCTTTCGCCCTTATTGGCCAGCACTTTCGCAACGACACCATCGGCGGTTGCAAAGAGAACGTTTTCCATTTTCATGGCCTCAATGACCGCCACCTTCTCGCCCGCCTGTACATGCTGGCCCACCGTGACGGCGACATCAACCAACAGGCCAGGCATGGGCGACAGAACGTATTTGCTCAAATCGGGCGGGGCCTTGAAGGGCATGAGCTGATGCAAGTGGGCCATTTTGGGTGAGACCACCATGCATTCGAGTCGCGTGCCGTTGTGCTGCACGATCAAGGCCAGTGGTTTTTTGGTCGAGCCGCGCTCCACTTGGGCCACAAAGTGCGAACCGTTGACGTCGCCATGAATCACAACGTCATTGAGCCGCGAGGATGAGGTGATTTTGTAGCGCTGGCCCGCGACCTGCACCGAGGCGTAACCGCTTTCCCCGACAAATTCATCCACATGCACCGGGTGATAACTGTGCTCACCTCGGGTATCGAGCGCGATCACGCAATAGTCTTTGCCGACCTTCACACCGTAACCAGGCAATTGGCCGCTCAAGCCACTTGCGCGTTCGCGCGACTTGCGGCGCACAAAAGCTGCCAGCGCAACCAGAAAGCCAGCGTCCTCATGGGGTACGTCTTCTGCCCGAAAGCCGGTGCTGTAATGCTGGGCGATAAAACCGGTGTTAAAGCCACCCGACACAAAGTCCGGATGCGCAAGAATCGCCGACTGAAAGGGAATGTTACTGTTGATACCCCGAATCACAAAGGCGTTAAGTGCTTCGCGCATCTTGGCAATCGCCTCAGAGCGATCGTTACCATGCACGATCAGCTTGGCAATCATCGAGTCGTAGTACATCGGGATCTCGCCGCCCTCAAAAACCCCCGTATCGACCCGCACGCCATGCAAATGGTCACGATCTGCCTGCCACATCGTTTCTTTTGGTGGGGTAAAGCGCACCAAGCGACCTGTGGACGGTAAAAAGTTTCGAAACGGATCCTCGGCGTTAATTCGGCACTCGATGGCCCAACCCTCACGACGCACTTGCTGCTGGGTCAGCGCTAAGGGCTCACCGGCGGCCACACGAATCATGAGCTCGACCAAATCCAGTCCGGTGATGCATTCGGTCACAGGGTGCTCAACCTGCAGACGCGTGTTCATCTCCAGGAAGTAAAAATCCTGGTCCTTGCCCACCACAAACTCAACAGTGCCAGCGCTTTGGTACTGCACGGCTTTAGCCAAGGCAACCGCCTGCTCACCCATGGCTTGGCGTGTTGCCTCGCTGATAAAGGGGCTTGGCGCCTCCTCAATCACCTTTTGGTGTCGACGCTGGATCGAGCACTCCCGCTCGTTGAGGTAAATGACATGCCCCTGGCTGTCGCCGAGCACCTGAATTTCAATGTGTCTGGGCTGCTCAACAAATTTCTCAATGAATATCCGGTCATCACCAAAGCTGTTGCGCGCCTCGTTCTGGCAGGCCGTGAAACCCTCCAGCGCCTCTTTGTCGGTAAAGGCCACCCGCAAACCCTTGCCCCCACCGCCTGCGCTGGCCTTGATCATGACGGGATAACCAATGCCTTTGGCAATTTCCACAGCCTGCTGCGCGCTCGCAATGGGCTCGTTGTAGCCAGGGATCGTATTCACGCCCGCTTGGATGGCCAACTTCTTGGAGGCAATTTTGTCGCCCATGGCAGCGATCGAATGGGCTTTGGGCCCGATGAAAACAATGCCCTCATCCTCACAACGCTGGGCAAATCGCTCGTTCTCGCTGAGAAAGCCGTAGCCAGGATGAATCGCCTGCGCGCCTGTTTGTTTGGCTGCCTCAATGATCTTGTCAGCCAGCAAATAAGACTCACGGCTCGGCGGCGGTCCGAGCAAGACTGCCTCGTCGGCCAGGCGCACATGCCTGGCTTCACGGTCAGCCTCCGAATAAACCGCCACTGTGGCAATGCCCATTTTTCGCGCCGTGGTAATCACCCGGCAGGCAATCTCACCACGATTGGCAATCAATATCTTTTTGAACATGCAAACCTTCTCCTCAAGCCCTGAACTCACAATGGAATGTTTCCGTGCTTGCGCCACGGGTTTTCCAGCTTTTTGTCTTTGAGCATGACCAGAGAGCGTCCGATGCGTTTACGGGTGTTGTGCGGCATGATCACGTCATCAATATAGCCGCGGTTGGCCGCGACAAACGGGTTAGCAAACCGCGCTTTGTACTCGGCTTCTTTAGCCGCGAGTTTCTCGGGGTCGTTCTTGTCTTCGCGAAAGATGATCTCCACGGCCCCCTTGGCGCCCATCACGGCGATCTCAGCATTGGGCCATGCAAAGTTGACATCACCGCGCAGATGCTTGGATGCCATCACGTCGTACGCGCCGCCATAGGCCTTACGAATGATGACA
>JAURGS010000255.1 GCA_030833685.1 Rhodoferax sp.
GATCAAGAGACCGGTGTGCCGACCATCCTGCAAGGCGAGAAGGGCGCAGCGCCTGATACCGTCGGCGGTATGCAGATGCTGATGAACTCAGCCAACGTGGTGCTGCGCCGTCTGGTCAAACAGTTCGACGACATGGTCACACGTCCGCATATCCGCCGTTACTACGACTACAACATGCTGTACAACGAGGACGAAGAGATCAAGGGCGACTTCAGCATCAACGCACGCGGCTCTTCGGCTCTGCTGATACGTGACATTCAGAATCAAGCATTCCTAAACCTGCTGGCGGCAGGTGCCAACCCTGTCTATGGCATGTACCTCGATACGGAGAAGCTGTTCCGCAAAGCACTGCAGGCGCAGCACATCGATCCGACCGATGTCTTCAAGTCTGAGGAAGAGATCGAGCAGATCAAGGAACAACAGAAGGCCGCGATGAACCAGCCGCCGCCACCTGACCCGCGACTTGAAGCTGCGAACATCCGTGCGCAGACTGACCTTGAACGGGCGAAGATGCAGAACGCGGGTGACATGGCCGAGATTCAAGCGCGTCAGGTCAAGATGCAGCAGGAGTCTGAGATCAGAATGGCCGAGTTGAACATGACCCGTGAGATTGAGATGCTGAAGATGGCCAACAATCAGAACTTGTCGTTGGAAAAGATCAAGGCCCAGTTGGCTGACACGGCTATCAAAGAACGTGGCCGCAAAGAGCTGTTCGCAGCCGAACAGGATTTGAAGATACGTATGGGATCGGGGATATAAGCCATGGCCGCTGTTGCTCTCCAACGAGAACTTGAGGCGTATGTTGATGCGATTGACAAGTACAATCAACAAGCGCGTAGCTACAAAACCAGTGCGTCCAAATACAACACGAACGTTGATGCCTACAACTCATCTTTTGTAAAAGACAGTTCAGGCGGAATAGCACGGTTTCATCCTACGAGAAGTGGATTCTTGGGTTTAGATGGTGCACAAGGCATGGGTATTAAACACTCTGATGTGAATGCAAATTACGTTGTGGTTGATCTCGGCAATAACATGGGCGTCACTCTTCAATACAAAGACAAAGCCACGGCAAAACCCAGTCCGTTTAATATGGCCCAACCTACCGCACCCGGAGCAGCACCGGAAGGAACAGCGGGTCAGATGAAAAGACTTGATGCACCATCACTGGCCGACGTAGAACGTGTTGGCGACAAAGGTTTGATCAGCAGCGTATTTAATTATTAAAGGAAATTGACATGGCAACTATTGCATTGACATCGACTGACCGCAACGCCGTCAACGGCGCAATTGTTTTGAAGTGGGAAGCTTTGGGCAACGCTGATGACGGTGCGCCGTTCGCGTTGCCGTTCAAAGCCAGCATCACCATGCAGGCGATTGGCACCTTCGGTAGCGCGACTGTTGCTTTGCAAGGATCGAATGACGGCACGAACTGGGCACCGTTGCAGTGGAAAGGCAAAACCGCTACTGCACTGTCAGTGACAGCCGCCGGCCTTGCTGAAGCCGTGGAATGCCCTGCCTATATTCGTCCGGCGACCACCGGCGGCACTGGTACGGATGTCGATGTCATCATTGCCTTGCATGCTGAGTACAGCAAGGTAGGGTATTGATGCGGCAAAACGCGGCAAGGTTGTGCAGATAAAAAATGTTGCACAAATCCTACGATTAAATGTAGAATTTTTGTAGGGACCTTGCGCCCAAAAATTTTATCAAGCCAGCTTTAAGCTGGCTTTTTTACTATGATGAATTTCAATTCGCCAGAGTGGCATGTGTTGCGTAAATGGGCTGAAGAGCAGCTCCACAAATGCCGCGAGAAAAACGATGTCGTCAATCTCTCCGACACTGAGACGGCGTTGTTGCGAGGCGAAATTCGTTTTATCAAAAGATTTCTCGACTTGCCAAATGCGGCAACTCGGGGTGTGGTGGTTGAGCCGGATGAATAATCCCGCTTAACCGTTGTTCAAAGTCATCGCAAGATGGCTTTTTTATTGGAGAGCAAAGTGGAAGAGAATCAACTATCACAGGAAGATGCACAACAGCTTTGGAACGAAGAGGCTGCAAAACTTGATACTGACGATCAGTCAGCCGATCAGCTTTCAGCAACAGCACCGGATGATCCGCTGCTGGACGACGAACCAATTCTGGAGGAAGCAGCCAGTGTAGAAGAGGAAGACCCACTGGCCGGTTTGTCAGATGTCGTGAGAGCAAAGCTTGCTCAGATCGATCAGCTGGCAGAGGCCAACGCTCAACTGCTGCACCATGTAAAGACCGCCGAGGGTCGCGTGGCCGCAATGCAGCGAGAGTTCCAACAGGCCCGAGTGGCGCAGCAAAACGTTGCCCCGCAAGAAGCCCCGTCACAGGGACAGATCGTTAATGCAGCCAAGAACCCGGAGAAGTGGGAGCAGCTCAAGCAGGATTTCCCCGAGTGGGCTGGTGCCATGGAGGAGTATGTAGCATCTCAGCTTGGGTCTGTACGACCGCAGAACAATACGCTGACACCTGAACAGGTGACAGGGTACGTTCAGCAACAGGTCGAACAAACCAAAACGGAGATGAGACAAGCCTTCGAGGAGTCACGGATTGACGACAAGTACGATAACTGGAAAGGACTGGTAAACAGTCTGGAATTTACCCAGTGGTTCACCGTACAGCCGCCGGAGATTCGTGCTTTGGCAGACAGCACATCAGCGCGAGACGCCATTCGTATGTTGGACATGTTCCATGAAACGAAGAAACGTTCAGCGTCGGACATCAGGCAAGAGCGCAGCCAGAGACTTTCTGCTGCTGCGACAACTCGACCCGGCCAGACACCGCCGCCCAAAACAATGGACGACATGTCGCCTGAAGAGCTTTGGAATTATGAAGCCGCAAAGCGCGAAAAAACTAAAGCGCAGCGCGGGTTTTAACTTAATCATGTAAAGGAAATAGCAATGGCCATTCAAAATTACGGCACAGTTGCCTCGCGTAACCTTATTCGTGCGGCACAAGGCATGCTTGAGCATGCACAACCCATCACCGTTCTGGGCGACTTCGGTACCCAGCGCGAGATGCCGATGAACTCTACCGACACTCTGGTCTTCCGTCGTACGCTGCCTTTCGGCGCATCGACTGTCGGTACCACGGTTGAAGGTTCTGCACGTTATCAGGGCACACCGTCCGTCACCGCTTCGAACTTCATCTTGGCTGAAGGCGTTACGCCTAACAGCAACACGATTTCGTTCCAAGACGTGACCGTGACTCTGCAGCAGTACGGTATCTTGTTCAAGTACAGCTCGAAGGTCGAGCAACTGTACGAAGACGACATCCCCGGCGAAATGGTCAAGCTGACTGGCGAGA
>JAURGS010000256.1 GCA_030833685.1 Rhodoferax sp.
CCCTACGCCTACTGGGCCAACCGCGAGGTCGGCGAGATGGCGGTCTGGCTGCCGCGCAATGCCTCCGCGGTGGAGGTCGTCCCGCCGCCGACCGTGGCCAGCGCCGCGATGGCCACCGCCTCGCGCCTGCTGCTGGTCACAGGCTTGTCACCCATGAAGTCCTCAATCACCGGCAAACGATAGGGCCGTGCATCCAGCTTGGGCCTGCACGCCAGCAAGGCCTTGGTGTAAGCATCTTTTGGCGAAAAAAAGATGTCACGTACAGGACCGGCTTCACGAACAACACCATGGCGCATTACCACAACCTGGTCAGCAATCTCTCCAACCAGACCCAGGTCATGGCTGATGAACAGAATGCTCATGCGCCTGCGCTCCTGAATACGCTTGAGAAGGTCAATGATCTGGCGTTGCACGGTCACATCCAGCGCGGTGGTTGGCTCATCTGCAATCAACAGCGCAGGCTCGCAGGCAATCGCCATGGCGATCATCACCCGTTGCTGCTGTCCGCCAGAGAGCTCGTGCGGATAGGCCTTAAGGCGCTGAGCAGCCCTGTCAATGCCCACCTCCGTCATCAGCTCGGTTGCGCGATCAAGGGCTTGTTTGCTGTTTAGGCCCAGGTGCAGACGCAACACCTCGCTGATTTGCTCACCCACCATAAAAACAGGATTGAGGGAGCTCATGGGCTCTTGAAACACCATGGATATCTCTTTACCACGAAGTGTGCGCAGCGTTTGACTACTGGCTTTAAGTAAGTCGTGGTCCTTGTAGCGTATTTCACTCTCAGGGCTGGTCAATGCGTTGTCTGGCAGCAGCCGCACAATGCTCATGGCGGTGACGGTCTTGCCGCTGCCTGACTCACCAACCAGTGCCATGGTTTGGTTTTCAGGAATGTCAAAGCTCACGCCCTTTACCGCCTGGCTGCGATGCGCCTTTCCCATTTGAAAGGCAACCTGAAGATTTCGAACGCTGATCAAGGCTGTCATGGTTGCGTCGTCCTCTTAGCGTAGTTTTGGATCAAGCGCATCACGCAGGGAGTCGGTGAGCACCGCAAACGCCGTGACAAACACCGCCATTGTGAAAGTCGCGGCAGCCAATTGCCACCATTTGCCCAAAACCAGCTCGCTTTGAGCCTCGGAGAGCATGGTTCCCCAGCTCACCATGTCAATGGGCACGCCCAAACCCAGAAAGGACAAGATCACCTCAGCCTTGATGAACCCGACAACATGCAAGCTCAGCTGTACCAGCACCACGTGGCTGACATTGGGCAGGATGTGAACAAACATGCGTGACCAGTGGGAAGCGCCTATCGCCTCGGCAGCCAAAACGTATTCGCGGGATCGGTGCTTCATGTATTCACCGCGCACCAGGCGGTAAATGCTGGTCCAGCCCACCAGGCTCAAAATAATGACCACGGTCCAGACCCCGTCAATCACCTTGGCCAGCGGTCCGGCCTTGATCACGGCAGCCAGGGCGAAAACAAGAAGAATATAGGGAATCGCCGTGAATACGTTGTAAATCCATTCAAGCAAGTCGCCGGTCTTGCCACCAAAATAGCCCCCCAGCGCCCCCAGCACAGTGCCTATGACCGTGGCGAACAGGGCAGCGGCCAGTCCGACTGTGATCGAAACCTGTGCGCCCTTGATGACTTTACTCATCACATCCCGGCCGAACTGGTCGCCTCCCATGGCCAGGGTGTCCGACTTCTGAACGGTTGCTGACTTGAACTTAGAAGCCCTGTCCTGCCACTCCTTGTAGTACGGTGCCAGCGGGTCCACCGCCGTAAGGTCAACCGCAGGCCCATCAATGATCTGCACTACGGCGGTCTGCGACTCATCGACGATCTTGCCAACAAAATGCGGCGGGGCAAACGGGGCTCCCACTTCTTTCTGCCAGTTGGAGGCCACCAAACCGAGCTGCGCCACCACCACCAGAGCCAGGTAGAGCAAGGTGACCCACAGACAGACCATCCCGACCCGGTCGTCTTTCAGCCGTCCCCACGCCTGCACCCAGACTCCGGGCGATCGTGGAATGGACTGCATTGACGCCGTGCTCATTTGAGTGTCACCCGTGGGTCAACCCACTTGTAGAGAATATCTGTGATGAGATTAATCACCATGGTCAACGCCGCCAGGTAAACCGTTGCCGCCTGAATCACGGGGTAGTCACTGCGGTTCACCGCAGTGAGAATTTCCCGACCCAGTCCAGGAATAGAGAAAAACACCTCAATCAGGAACGAGCCAATAAAAACACCAGGTAATCCGGTGGCCACATTGGTGAGTATCGGAATCATCGCGTTGCGCAGCACATGCCGAAACATGATGGCGCGCTCGCCCAAGCCTTTGGCTCTTGCTGTTCGAACATAGTCTTGGCTGATTTCATCCAGAAAAAAACTCCTGTAGAGGCGGGTTTGGGGCGCCAGGCTGACCAGCACAGCCAGAAAAACAGGCAGAGGGGCATAAACGGTCAGGTTCGTCCAGAGACTGTTGGTCCAGCCCTGCACCGGAAACCACCCCAGGACAAAGCCAAACAGGTACTGGCCAACGACGATGTAAACCAGAAAGCTGATCGACAACGCCACGGTCGTGATCACCATGACCAGGCGGTCGGTAAGGCTTCCGCGGACATACGCCACCGCCAGCCCGGCGACGATGGCCAGCAATACCTCCAGGACCAATATTGGCACCATGATGGTGAGTGTGGCTGGCAGCCGGGTAGCAAAGATGTTACTGATGGCCTCGTTGGTAGTCCAGCTCTTGCCCCAGTCAAAAGTGAAGATCTGCTTGGTGAAAATCCAGAGTTGCTCCCATACTGACTTGTCCAAACCAAGCTGCACCCGAAGCGCTTCCATTTGCTCGGGACTGGCTTTGAGCCCAGCCAAAATCTCCACCGGGTCCCCGCCGAAAAATTTGAACAGAAAGAAAACCAGCAAGATCACGCCAAGCAGCGTTGGCACCATCTGCCAAATCCGTCTGATGATGTATGAAAACATGTTTTTAACGCGGTATAGGGGAAATGCTGAGTGCGAAATGAAGCGATGTGCATTATGCTTGCGTGTCACGGTGTTTTATATTGGTGTTTACGACAATGCGCGCCAAATTTACTGGTTTTTTCGTCGTCATCGGCCTGGCCGCCGGCCTGGTAGGCGTGTCGCTAGCCCAACCTGCAGCGAAGGAAAAAGTGCTTCGCTACGCCTTTGAGGTTGCCGAAACCGGGTTTGACCCCGCCCAGGTGACCGACGCATACTCGCGCATCATTAACGCCAGCATATTTGATGCTCTTTACACCTATGACTATCTGGCCCGGCCGGCCAAAGTGCGGCCGA
>JAURGS010000257.1 GCA_030833685.1 Rhodoferax sp.
GGTCATCACGAATCAAGGCGGTGCGGGAGACGCTATCCGAACGGCAGGCTTTCGCAGCCACACCGACCAGGAACTCATGCTTATTGAGACGCTGGTTGGGCGCAATGTACCGTTTGTGTTCCCCAGTGGCACAGGGCGTTCAGGCGGGCGCGGGTACTGATAAGCAAATCCCCAGTCGAACAAATTCGCGCAAAGCCCTCTTCAGAGGACTTTTTTCTGTCTTAGCACGCTACAACGCTCCCTCAGCGCGGTGCTCCGCTCAGAATCCAGTTCAAGACCAGGTCGTAGTCAGCCCGCCCCACAGCGCCCGGGGTGAGGTCATCGTCAAACCCAGCGATTGCGTTACCACCGTGGTGGTGCCCTGCAGGCTTTCTTAACAAGCTGCTGGCAGCCACATCCGTGAAATTGACGCGTCCTTTGACTTCTGCATGCAACCAATTGGTATTCGTCGAGGCAAGTCCCGTACCGCTGCGGTCATAGCCGGGATCCAAGTAATACAGCGGTGGCAATGGATTGCCACCGGGCTGGTGGCAGCTTGCACACTTTGCTTGCAGGATAGAACTGACAGCACTGAAGCGCAGGGCAGCTGGATCGGCTGTCCCGGTGATCACCACTACTCGCAAGTCTCTTGAAGTGCTGTCACCATTGCTATTGAATGCAGTTAAGGTGATCGTGTAGGTGCCATCTGCCAGGGCTTTGAAAACAGGCCTAACTGCCGTTGAAGTCGCAACGCCGTCCAGCGTTGCAGCACTGCCAGGGTTGCTGGAAAACGCCCACTGAAACCTGGTGGCAAATTGACTTTGGCCTGCACTGAGCGTGATATTGGTATTGGGCGGCACCACCCGATCAGGCCCCGGGTCTGCCACGGGCAAACCAGGTCTCACGGGCTTGTTGTTGGTATCGCGCGTAACACTCAAAGAGCCCTGCGCGGCCTCGGCCAGCCAGTCTGCCAGCAGCTTCGGGGCGTCATTCACATCGGCCCAGAAGTTTTCATACACCAGACGTGCTAAGGGCATATTGCCTCGCTCGTAAACGTGCTTTTTGATGTAAGGGGCGTACGTGGCAAATGTGGTGTAGTTCAGGAAGTTGATGTCGCTCTGGTGGGAAATGCCCCTGAGTACATGACAGGTGATGCAGTAAGGCTTGATTGCATTGGTATATAGCGACTGTCTGCCGGCTAAAAGCCAACTGTCAGGCACGAATGTATCGGCGTAGTCGGCGTTTGGTAGGCCAGTACCGGGTGCCGTATTCCCATAGGCCTTTGTCAATATTTCGGCAATTGGGCCTTGCCAATCGTGCGCACCAGCCACAGGCCGATTAGCCCCGGCCGTCGCGCTCTTGCAATCAGCCTCATCTGGGGTCGCCGAGCTGGCTTTCGGGTAACTGCAGAGCACCATCTCGTTGAGCTTTTTGAACTTAGCCTCTTGGCCAGCGCGTGAATAGTCCACGCCATTGACCACGCCATAGAAAAACTTGAACTCGTCCACCTTGAAAGGCTGCAGTTTGGCGCTTAAGTCACCACGCAGCGCTGCGCTGTCCAAACTGGCCACTGTGTTTTCCACGCGAGCGAACAAGCCCGAGGGAGTCAGCGGGTCTCCGCGCCCGCCGTGGCAGTTGACACACAAACCTGGCATGGCCTTTAAGCCGCGCGAGTCCAGATTCACTTCATTGAGCCGCGCGCCGGTGACTGGGTCAAAGGTGTAAAACTTGGCAAAAGGCTTGGTGCCTGTCGGCCCGGGGCTGAATTCAATACCGTTGATACCGATAAACCAGTGCGGGTCGCGCCGGGCCGCTGCCTCTACATTGAGCCAGATATCGCCGTAGCCGCCGCCAACGTCCACGTTGTAGTTTTCAACGTAAAACGCCAGGGTGCCATCGGCATTCTGGCGGCCCGTCATGCGCCGGCCATAACCCAGGTCATGCGCATCGCCCAATGTGGCAGTGACCTCGCCCAAAGGCCCCACGCCAGTCGTGGGCCCATTGTCAAAGCCGTTAGCGGTCTTCCATTTAGCAAAGGTATCTTTATTGTTGCCAGGATCAATCGCTGCGTAATAGGCCACCGCATAAGACACGTCGTTGCTCTGCAAAAAGCAGCTGACCAGCATGTTCAGGTCCGGGCATCGGGTGGGGTCCGACACGGAAGTGCTCAGACTGGCGTCAAACAGGGGGTTCGGAAACAGCGCAAACGCATCAGGCCCGCTGACCGCAGCCACTCTGGGTGTCACGGGCAGATTGGTGGTTGCACTATCGCCACCGCCACCACAACCAGCAAGCGTCAATGCCGCAAACGCCGTCCCCAACAGACCCGCTTTTATGCGCCCAAATGACCACAGCCGAGCGCAGACTTGGGTAGACAGGCTGGCGGTTGTGGTGTTCAAGGTCTTCATCAGAAATTCTGCTGGTAAACAATTGACAACTGGTTAACCCGGTAGCGAATAGGGCCGGTAATAGGCACCACATCCGGCGCGGCGTTCACCCTGCGCCAGGAAATATCCAGGGCGTCGCGGCCACCCAGTGGCACATATAAGCCGATGGTGTAAAGGCTGGAGCGGCCGTCAAATCGGTATGCGGTCAGGCTCCCTCCGGTGAAAGCGTCATCAGACACAAAACTACGGGCGATCGCCAGGTTCGACAAGGATGGCCGGCCCGTCGACGTCAGGTCGCCCGTGCGCCACTCGCCTTCGACATAAGCCACACTGCTTGAAAGCATGTTGTAGTCCAGGCCCGCGCGCAGCACTGCGTTCTGCCCGTCAAACACCGCACTCTTGGCATTACGTGCCTCGCGCATCAGGCTGGCGTTCATCTCGATGCGATGGGTCAGTGGCAGCCAGACCGCACCACCAGCGCCTAAACGCACACCGTCGCGCAAGTCAGAGCCAAAATTCTCAACCGCGCCTCGCCCAACCACAGACCAGATTGGCTCGGCAAAAGCCCCCGATGCCCGGTACTGCCACTTGGCATCCACACTGGCGTACAGGCGGTCAAGCCCATGGTAGTTGGCCCAGCGCTCGCCACCCCAGTTCAGCGTGATGGCGTGTCGGGTTTTGGCATATTCGCCACCCTTCCAGCCGCGCGAAAAATCAGCCCGGTAAACCGTGTCAGAAAGCACGTCCGCCGGAACACTGGCGCGCGTGACGTTGTCGTCATACATCACACTGGTGTCAAAGTTGATGCCATTGAGCCACGGTGCAAGCTCAAAGTTTTGCAGGTGCCCCGTCTCAGGGCCTCGGCCGTCAAGCGACTGGCGCAGCATGAAGAAAATACCCTGAGAACTCTGGTCACGGGCGGCGTACTGCAGCTGATAGTCCACGCTAAAGCGCA
>JAURGS010000258.1 GCA_030833685.1 Rhodoferax sp.
GGGGTAGGCGCGAAGGCCGGCAGTGCTGGCAATGTTGATGATGCGTCCCGCCTGGCCTTTGGCGGCGGCTTCCAGCATCGACGGTAAAACGGCTTGGGTGACCTGCACGCAGCCCAGCAGATTGACTTCGAGCATCTGACGCCAATGCGCGAGGTCGCTTTTGAGAAAAGCTTGACTCTGAGCTACACCAGCGCAATTGACCATAATGCGAACGGCACCCAAGGCCTTTTGGGCTGAGTCGCATGCCCTGTCAATAGACCTTTGCTGGGTGATGTCCATTGTTGCGATATGCAACTTGGCTTTTGGGACCGCCGCTTGGATGCGCCTGGCTTGCTCATCCAGACCCACTTGAGCACGTGCGCACAGGGTGACGGCGCAGCCCTGCTCGGCCATCAGCAGGGCGGTTGCCGCGCCGATACCGCTACTGGCACCAGTGATGAGCGCATGGGCTGGGGTCTGATCGGATGGGCCCATGTCAGTCGCCTTTTGCCGTGGTGAGCCCAGCCTGTAGTGCGCGCTCGCGCGCCCAGATCGATTCCATCTGCGCTTTGCCAGCGCTGTAGGGCATTGGCCAGGTAAGTCCGGTGTAGCCGATACGCGCTGCCTCAGTCAGGGTCCAGGCAGGGTTGGCCAGGTGTGGGCGGGCCACCGCGCACAAATCTGCGCGTCCAGCGCCCAAAATGCTGTTGACATGGTCGGCTTCCGAAATGGCACCTACGGCCATGGTGGCGATACCCGCTTCCTGGCGGATGCGATCAGCAAATGGTGTTTGGTACATGCGCCCGTAAACCGGCTTTTGCAAAGGGCTGACTTGGCCTGAAGAGCAGTCGATCATGTCTGCCCCTGCGGCTTTGAAGGCCTTGGCAATTTCAACCGCGTCTGCCGGCGTGATCCCACCCTCGACCCAGTCGTGGGCTGAGATACGTACCGACATAGGCAGGTGCCCGGGCCAGACCGCACGCATCGCAGAAAAAACCTCCAGCGGAAAACGTAAGCGCTTGTCCAGCGAGCCACCGTAGTCGTCTGTACGCCGGTTGGTCAGTGGGCTGATAAAACCCGACAGCAAATAGCCATGCGCGCAATGCAATTCCAGCCAGTCAAAGTCGGCTTGCGCTGCCAGGTCAGTGGCAAGCTCAAACTGTGTTCTGATTTGATCCATCTCCTTGCGATCAATCGCTTTGGGCACACTGCTGTGCGGCAGGTAGGGCAGTGCGCTGGCTGCCAGGAGTGGCCAGTTGGACTCTGTATCTTCGGGGGCGATCGGCTCGTCCATGCCAGCGCCCTGCCAAGGACGGCAGGTGGAGCCCTTGGCACCCGAATGGCCAAGTTGCAAACCGATCTTGGCGTCGCTGCGGCTGTGCACCCAGGCAGTGATGCGTTTGAAACCCTGCATCTGTGCCTGGCTCCACAGACCTGGGCAGCCATGGGTGATACGCCCCTCTGGGCTGGGCGATGTCATCTCTACCATCACCAGGCCAGCGCCGCCCATGGCTCGGGCGCCAAGGTGTACCAGGTGGTAGTCGTCGACTTGACCGTTTTCGGCCATGTACTGTGCCATCGGGGAGACGACCACGCGGTTTTTCAGCGTGACCCCGCGCACCGAAAAAGGGGTGAACATCGGCGGCACCCATGTGCTGGCTTCGCGCTGCCGGGCAAACCAGGCCTCATAGCCTTCAAGCCATTGGCGGTCGCGCAGTCGCAGGTTTTCATGGCTGATGCGTTGGCTGCGGGTTAGCAGCGAATACATCAGTTGCTCGGGCTCAAACACATCGCAGTAGCGCTGGCCGCAAACCTCAAACCACTCCATGGCGTTCCAGGCGGCGTTTTGCAGCCGAATGACGTCAATTTCCCTAACCGACTGGTATTGCTGCAAGACCATACCAATGTTCTCGGCTGAGTCACCGTGCTGTTGAAACTGGCGCACCAATTCGATGGCGTCTTCCAGCGCCAGCTTGGTACCCGAGCCGATTGCGAAATGAGCGGTGTGCACGGCGTCACCCATGAGGACGACATGGCTGTGACCGTTGAAATGCCACCACTTGGCACACTTGACGCGGTGAAAGTTCAGCCACGCAGAGCCGCGCAGATGACGCGCGTTGGTCATCAGACTGGCGCCTTGCAGGTTGTTGGCAAATAAGCGCTCACAAAACGCTATCGACTCGGCCTGGTCAGCGCGGTCCAGGCCGTGGGCTTGCCAAACGGCCTCTGGGCATTCAACGATGAAGGTCGAGGTCTGCTCATCGAATTTGTAAATGTGTGCCTGAAACCAGCCATGCTCTGTCTTCTCAAACAAAAATGTGAAGGCGTCGTAGAGCTTGTTGGTGCCCAGCCAGATGTAGCGGTTGGGCCGCTCCACGATGTCGGGCTCAAACACCTGTGCCAGGCGAGCGCGAACCTGTGAGTTGATGCCATCGCAAGCGATGACCAGGTCTGCCTCGGGGTAGTCCAGGTCGGAAGAGGCCTCATGATCAAAGACAAGTTGCACCCCCAGGACTTCGCAGCGCCGCTGCAAGATGTTGAGCAGGCGCTTGCGCCCGATGCCCACAAACCCATGCCCACCAGAGCGGATCACCCGCCCTTTGAAGTGCATTTCGATGTCGTCCCAGTGGTTGAATGACTGCTTGATTTCAAGCGCACTGTCGGGGTCCCAGTGCTCCATGTGCGACATGGTCTGGTCAGAAAAAACCACGCCCCAACCGAAGGTGTCGTACGGCTTATTGCGCTCGACAACAGTGATGTCATGGTGTGCCCCGAGCTTTTTCATCAACAGGGCAAAGTACAGGCCAGCCGGTCCGCCGCCAATACAGACGATCTTCATGGGAGGCGTGCTAAAGCATGCATGCGGCAACTATATACCTCAAGTTTAAATATTTCAAGCTTAAAGTAATTAAGTTTAAGAATCAGGTCTGGATGTGGGTGCCTTTGTCCGCTGGACAAGCCCCGCGCCAGCGAAGACTCTTAATTGCCTTGGTGGGCTAGGTGTGGAGCAGCACTGGCCCCTTGGGTGTGTCGAGTTCAGCGCACAAGCCCGCTGGGCCCACCTCGAACCGCGCGCTGCCGCCCAGGCTTTGCCACAGGCTGTTGAGTTGCGCTGCCTGGGGGTGGCGACAAGTGAGCCCTCTTAGCCCAAGTTTGCTCACGGGCATGTTCTGCGTCGGATGCGTGGAACCCCAACTGATGAGTGTGGGCATGACCCCGCCGAACTGCAGCTGCCCATCGCCTCGAATCGCAATCGACCAGGCCAACAATCCCTGGGCCGTCATGCGGGACGCACTCACCGCAGGCCCAAGGTCTACGCCACTGCGCTGGCAT
>JAURGS010000259.1 GCA_030833685.1 Rhodoferax sp.
CCCCAAAGCACAGACGAAGAAATTCGGGCGAACATGGAAAACAGCGGTCGCCTGATCGCTCACCGACTGGAGCGCTACCTGGGTGCTCTGGCGACGATCGCATCGGCCGCACCTTTGATGGGCCTATTTGGCACCGTTGTCGGCATGATCGAGATTTTCGGCTCGCAAGCGCCTACCGCTGGCGCATCTGGAAACCCAGCTCAGCTGGCACATGGCATCTCCGTGGCGCTGTACAACACCGCATTCGGTTTGATCATTGCCATCCCATCCCTGATCTTTTGGCGCTATTTCAGGGCCCGGGTGGACGGTTACCTGCTGTCCATGGAACTGGCTGCGGACCGGCTGGCCAAGCACCTGCAGCTGCTGCGCCGCTAGCCTGGCCTGCCATGAAGTTTCGCCTGCGCGACAAAGAACCCCCTGAGATCAATCTCATCCCTTTCATCGACGTGTTGTTGGTGATTCTGATTTTTCTCATGCTCTCGACGACCTACAACAGGTTCACCGAAATGCAGATTCAGTTGCCAATGGCCGATGCGCAGGCCATGCAGGAGCGACCGCTTGAAATCGTGGTGGCAGTCGATGCGGCCGGACAATTCACCATCAACCGTATTCGCTTTGCCGGGACCGATGCTTTGTCACTTTCAGCGGCGCTGCAGATTGCTGCCAAGGAGAGCTCGGAGCCCTTGCTTGTGATCCATGCCGACGCGAATGCACGCCACCAGTCGGTGATCACCCTGATGGACGCCGCACGTCGCGCAGGCCTGCAGCGCATCAGCTTCACCGCGCAACGCCCAAGCCCGACAACGCCTTGACCATGGCCCGCGAACTCGGCACGCCAACTTGGCAGCGTGTATTGCTCAAGGCCTGGCAGCAGCGTGGATGGGTCGCTCGGCTGCTTTGGCCTCTCTCTTGGCTATACCGCCTGCTGTTCTGGTTGCGCGGCGGGCTATACCGCTACGGCTTGATCAGCGCAGCACGACTGCCCGTGCCCGTGTTGGTGGTCGGAAACGTCGTTGCTGGCGGCGCGGGAAAGACGCCAGTCGTTATTGAAGTGGTCAAGCATTTCAGCAGCCGGGGCCTTAACGTTGGGGTGATTGCCCGCGGTTATGGGCGCCGCGGCGACGCCTGCGAGGAAGTGACATCGGCCAGCCAGGCACGCGATGTGGGGGATGAGCCTGTGTTAATTCACGCCCGAACGGGTTGCCCTGTTGTCGTCAGCGCTGCGAGGGCGCAGGCCGTGCGCCATCTGCTGGCGCGTCACCCGCAGACAGACCTGGTTGTGAGTGACGATGGCCTGCAGCACCTGTCACTTCACCGCGACCTTGAAGTCGTGGTCTTCGATGCCCGCGGCGTCGGAAACGGCTGGCTGCTGCCCGCCGGCCCACTGCGTGAGCCTTGGCCACGCCCGGTCGACCTGGCGGTGAGTTCTGGTGATTGGCCGCTCCTGGGAGCCTTCAAGGCCAGACGATCGCTAAGCCTGATGGCCAAAACGCGCGATGGGCAGCCTGTTGACCTCATTAAAGCGCAGCAGGCGCAAACACCGAGGCCAATTCTGGCGGTGGCGGCTATTGCCCAGCCCGAGGTGTTTTTTGACATGTTGCGATCGGGCGGCTTGACACTTAAGCAAACCATCGCCTTGGCTGACCACGACAGCTTCTCGGCGTGGTCAACCCAGCGCACCGCCGGGTACACCGTGATTTGCACAGAAAAAGACGCCGTGAAGCTGTGGGCTATTGACCCCAATGCGCTGGCAGTCCCCCTGATTTACGACCTGCCAACAGCGTTCTTTGACAAGACCGAGGAACTGCTGCGCACGCGCTGCGCAGGCCATCCATTGGCGACAAAGCTATCATCCAGCCATGGACACCAAACTACTTGAATTACTGGTATGCCCGGTCACCAAGGGCCCGCTGCAGTACAAGCCAGAAACCCAGGAACTGGTCTCCCGTAGCGCGCGTCTGGCGTATCCGATTCGCGACGGCATTCCCATCATGCTTGAAAACGAGGCAAGGCCACTGAGCGACGAGGAAATTGAGCGGTGAGCTTCACCGTTTTAATACCCGCGCGGCTTGCTTCGAGCCGACTCCCCAACAAACCGCTGGCCGACATCGCGGGCGTGCCCATGATCGTGCGCGTAGCGCAGCGCGTTCATCGTGGGCTGACCATCGACGAGCAAAGTGTTGTGGTGGCCACCGATAGCCCTTTGATTGTGCGGGCTTGTCAGGACCACGGCGTGCGCGCTTTGCTCACCCGTGAGGACCATCCGTCGGGCAGCGACCGCCTGGCCGAAGCCAGCAGCCAGTTGGCCTTGGGGGCTGAGGACATCGTCGTCAACGTTCAAGGCGATGAGCCTCTGATTGACCCGGCCCTGGTTCAACACGTTGCCGACCTGCTCAGCAACACACCGGCTGCCAGCATGAGTACCGCAGCACACCCTTTGGATGACCTGGCTGAATTTCAAAATCCAAACGTGGTCAAGGTCGTCCTGGATGCGCAGAACATGGCGGCCTACTTCAGTCGCTCGCCCATTCCCTACCCCCGCCAGACACCCCAGCGCATGCCCCAGCCGGCGCCCCTGCGCCACATTGGAATTTATGCGTATCGAGTAGGCTTCTTGCAAAAGTTCCCCAAACTGACGCAGGCGCCAACAGAACTTTCAGAGTCTCTTGAACAATTACGGGCCTTGTGGCACGGGCACCGAATCGCGGTACATGTCACCCTGGAGGCTCCTGGCCCAGGCGTCGACACGCCCGAGGACCTAGACCGGGTGCGACAGTTGCTCACACGTCGGTGAGCAAGCGCGCGGGTTGTATCCCCGCTGTGGTATCCTTGTGCGCTTTCGCCCTCGCAGGGCGAAACCTGCCCGACGTCCTTAAAACCCGGTCAGATCGGAATATCCCCACAAGGTATCTTGAATGAGACTGATTTTGTTAGGCGCCCCGGGCGCTGGCAAAGGAACCCAGGCGCGCACGATCTGCGAGCGGTTCTCCATTCCACAAATCTCCACGGGCGACATGCTGCGGGCGGCGATCAAGGCTGGCACGCCTCTAGGTGTCGAAATCACCAAGGTGATGGCCGCCGGTGGCTTGGTCAACGACGATCTGATCATTAACTTGGTCAAAGAGCGCATCGGCCAGCCGGACTGCGCGAGCGGTTGCTTGTTTGACGGCTTTCCACGCACCATTCCGCAGGCGCAGGCGATGCGCGTGACGTGGGCTGAAGCGCACCTCAAGCGCTCCACGATCGACACCTACTGGCGCACGTTCATGGCGATGGTGAAACTCGCGCAGGAGCACGGGCTGCTCCAAG
>JAURGS010000025.1 GCA_030833685.1 Rhodoferax sp.
TCTGGGCGTGGTGGCGGGAGCCTGGCTGGGCCATGGCTTTGTCGACCTGTACGCGACGGTTTTTCGTTTTCCAGACTTGGCCTACCGCTTAGACCCCTTGTTGATTCTGGCGGCTTTGGGCGTGAGTCTGGTGGCCGCGTTTGCGGCAAGTTTTCGCGCCATCCACGCCACAGTGCGACTGGCACCTGCTGAGGCGATGCGGGCGCCTTCGCCGGGTATTTATCGCCCCTCTTTTATTGAGCGATTGGGTTTGCAAGGTCGTTTGTCACCGGGGGTGCGCATGGTGTTGCGCAGCATGGGCCGACGGCCCATGCGTACCCTGCTGACCGTGGTGGGAATTGCATCGGCCATGGCTATCGTGATCAGTGGGGCTTTCTGGCGTGACGCCATCCGCGTGCTGATGGACACCCAGTTCAATCAGGTCATGCGCGCTGATGTCACCCTGGGCCTGATCGAGGCCAGCCCCGCCGGTGTGCTGAGCGACGTGGCCCGCTTGCCACATGTCCTCAGTGTTGAGGGTGCGCGCGCGGTGCCGGTGCGCTTGGTCAATGGCCATCGGAGCTGGCGCGGCAGCCTCCAGGGCCGTGAAAGAAATGCGCAGTTGCAACGCGTGGTGGACGTCTCGCAGCAGGTTTTCGAGCCGCCGCAGGATGCTGTTTTGCTCACTGACCGTCTGGCTGAGCGATTGGGTGTGCGCCCGGGTGACTTGGTGCAGGTTGAGCGACTGGAGGGCAATCGTGCCGTGTTTGCGCTGCCGGTATCTGGCGTGGCCAAAGAAATGATGGGCATGAACGCCTACATGGCACGCAGCAGCCTGAACCGCTATTTGTCCGAGGGTGACTCGGTTAACCAGGTGGCGGTGCGGGTCGAGCGCCAAGGCGAGCAGACCTTTCTTGCCGAGCTCAAGCAGCTGCCCCGGGTTTTGGCGGCGGTGAGCAAGTCGGTTTTAACGCGCAATATTGAAGAGGTCAGCACGCGCAACGTGCTGATTTTTAGCGCCGTGCTGTCCGCGTTTGCGGTGATCATCGCCATCGGCGTGGTTTACAACAATGCGCGAATTGCATTGGCCGAGCGCGCCTGGGAGCTGGCCAGTTTGCGTGTCATGGGATTCACACGTGCCGAGGTGTCGGCGTTTCTTTTGGGCGAGTTGGGTGCGCAGATCCTGATGGCGTTGCCACTGGGCATGCTCATGGGCTACGCCCTGGCCAACGCGATTGTCGAGCTCATCAAAAACGATGAGTTTTATTTCCCTGTCGTGATCGCGCCAAGCACCTACGCCTACGCAGCCTGGTGTGTGCTGATTGCTGGTGCTGTCAGTGCCTTGATCGTGCGCCGTCGTGTGGACCAGCTCGACCTGATTGGCGTGTTGAAAACCAGGGAGTAGGATTGCCTGTGGAGTGCACATGAAAACAAAGTGGATCGTGGGCTTGTTGACGCTGATGCTTTTGGGCCTGAGCGTGTGGGCGCTCATGCCAGAGCCTCAGCGGGTCGAAGTGGACCGCGTTCAGCAGGGCCTGTTCCAGCGCCACATCCAGGAGGATGGCAAGACGCGCCTGAAAAACCGCTACGTCGTCTCCAGCCCGTTGAGCGCCCGTCTGGCTCGCATCACACTGAGCCCCGGAGACGTGGTCAAGCGTGGCGCGACTGTGGCCATGCTCTGGCCGCTGACGCCGACGCTGCTGGATCCTCGCGCCAGGGCCACAGCGCAGGCGCGTGTGGGGGCTGCGCAGGCGCAGCTCGGGCGCGCTGCAGCCAACCAAGAGCGGGCACGGGCGAGCGCCCAGTCGGCTGAGCAGGAACGCCAGCGCCTGGACGCGTTGTCCAAGGCGGGTTTTGTGTCGCAGGCACAGATGCAGGCAGCGGACTTGCAAGCGCAGCAGCGCGTTCAGGAGGAAAGAATGGCAAGGCTGGAGCGGCAGGCAGCCCAAGAGGAGTTGCGTGCGGCCCAAGCTGCCTTGAGCACATTGGCCTCTACCCTCGAGCCCGCGAAGGCGGCGCCCGCGCCAGCATCCTGGGCTGTGACTTCGCCCGTTGATGCAGTGGTGTTGCGCGTTCATCAAAGCAGCGAGGACGTGGTTCAGCCGGGCATGCCCCTGCTGGAGCTGGGACAACCCGGCGACCTGGAGGTGGTGGTTGATGTGCTGACCCAAGAGGCCGCGCAAATTCAGCCTGGCCAGAGCGCGATCCTGAGTCACTGGGGCGGCCCCGAGGTTTTGCAGGCGAAGGTGCGCTTGGTGGAGCCTGCGGCCTTCACCAAGGTGTCGGCACTGGGCGTCCAAGAACAGCGGGTCAACGTGGTGCTGGACATCACAACGCCTGCGCCACAGCGCCCGCAACTGGGCGATGGCTTTAAGCTGGATGTCAAGATCCTGGTGCAGTCCGAGGAATCGGCGCTGATGGTGCCGGTCAGTGCCTTGTTTACGCAAGCTGATCAATCTCTGCTCTTTCGCCTTGAGGGCGATCGGGTTCGCCGCCAGGCAGTGCAGGTGATTTCGCGAAACGGGTTGCACGCCTGGGTCAAGCCAGAGGCGGGCGATAGCCTGCCTGTGGGCGCAGCACTGGTGGTGTATCCACCGGCCACGCTTCGCGATGGCCTGCGCGTGCGCGCTCGCAGCAGCCCATCCTAAGGCCGCAGTGCAGCACTTGTCAGGCAGGCGATCCCGGATAATTGCTGCAAAACACAGGCAAACCAGGAGGATCGCCCATGGGCAAGCGGCTCACGCAAATCGCAACCCGAACCGGCGATGACGGCACGACAGGCCTGGGTGACAACACCCGGGTAAGCAAAGATAGCTTGCGCGTGCAGGCCATGGGCGATGTCGATGAGCTCAATTCGCACCTGGGCGTGCTGCTGTGTGAAGACATGCCCCTAGCCGTGCGTGACTTGCTGGTCGAACTCCAGCATGAACTGTTCAACCTGGGCGGAGAGCTGTCCATCCCCGGTTTTGAGCTGCTCAAGGCCGAGGCCTTAGTGAGACTGGATCAGGCGCTAGAGACCTACAACGCGCAGTTGCCGGCTTTGCAAGAGTTCATCTTGCCCGCAGGCACGCGCGCTGCCGCGCTGGCGCATGTGTGCCGCACTGTGGCGCGCCGCGCCGAGCGATCGGTGGTGGCGTTGGGGCAAGCTGAAACCCTGCGCGAACAGCCACGGCAGTTTCTTAATCGCCTAAGCGACCTGATGTTCGTGCTGGCGCGAGTGCTCAACCGGCACCGTACGGATGGCCTGCCCGGCGATGACGTGTACTGGCGCAGCCAGCGCTTGGCTCAGGGCGACAGCTAGAGCCTAGGGCGACAGTGCCGGCGCGCGCCAGGCACGCAGGCCAACGCGGAAAACGTCAGTTAGCGCGCGCTTTTTGCAGCAAGGCGTAGGCCTCGTCTTTCAGGGCCAGCTTGGATTTTTTCAGGTGCTCGATTTCAAATGACGTGCCCACCTCTTTGCCCTCGGCCATGCGCGTGATTTTTTGATCAAGCGCCTCGTGGCGCTCGTAAACGCTGGCGAAATGGCCGTCCGTGGATTTAAGTTGGGCGATCAGCTCGCTGTGTTCTGAAAACATCTTCTCTCCTTTACCAGGGCTGGCTCGGCCAGCCGTTTGTACCCAGTCCCTGCTTAGCAGACCTCGCAAGCCCATTATGGTCGAATCTTTTTGTTTGTCCAGCGGGGGGCTGGGACAGCCGGGCGGCCCGCGGTGGGCGACAGTTTTTAGGCGGCTACGGGCTCAAGGCCTTAAGGGCCACCAAAAGTTTTTCTAATGTCAGTGGTTTGCCGACACAGGCATTGGCGCCCGCTTTGAGCATGCGCTCGCTCTCCTCGCCGATGGTTGCCGCACTCACGCCGATGATGGTGCCGCTGTAGCCAGATTGCCTGAGCCTTTGGGTCATGCCGTAGCCGTCCAGGTTGGGCATCATGATGTCGGTCAGGATCAGGTCAAAGCCATTAGCTTTGGTGCGCGCCGCCGCCAGCCCTTCTGCTCCATCGCTTACAAGGGTCACATGGGCTCCGGCCTTACTCAGAAGCACTTCGGTCACCTTGCTGATGACGGCGTTGTCCTCCACAAGCAGCACCGATAAGCCCGAAAGATTTTGTAGCGCGGCAGGCCTTGCTGCGCGTGCGGTCGATGACGTATCGACTTCGGCCGACAGGCGCAACGCGAAGCAGCTCCCGCCACCCGGCAGCTTGGCGTAGCCCAACTGGCCCCCAAGTTGCTCCGTCAGAATTCTGCAAATGTAGAGCCCCAGGCCAGACCCTTCGGCTTCGGTGTCCCCGCGTGCATAGGGCGCGAACAGGGCCTCCGCATCCTTCATCCCAAGGCCGTTGTCGCACACCTTGATCTCAAAAAGCGGGTGTTGGCCACTTTGCAGCGCCCGGACTTCGATCCAGATTTTGCTCGCTTTGCTGTGCAGGATGGCATTCTTGGTCAGATTCAACAGGATCTGGCGTACCAGCTGGGTGCTCAGCTGCACAGGCCAGTCGGCCCCCTCGCCGTGTATCACCTGCCCTTCAATGTCTTTTTGCGCCATCATCGGCTGGAGCGAGTTCATGATGGCCGTTGTCAGCGCTGCCAGTGTGGTCGAACCCATTGGCAATGGCTCGGTCGAATCCTTGGGTCGCACCACGTAACGCAGTTCGTCCAGCACCGACAGGAGATGGGTGGATTGCTCACGCATCAAATGTCTTTGTTCCTCGTTGGGCTCCTCTTGCTGCGCTCGGTCGATCAACATGGACAGCGCTGCCGCAGGCGTACGCAGTTCGTGGCCAATCACGGCAAACAGTCTTCGTTGGTTCTCCAAGGTAATCAGCTGTTTTCGGTACAAATAGTCAACCGTGAGCAGAACAGTGCCCAGGATGATGAAGCTCCAGGCAATAAAGCTTTCAATAGACACAATCGGTGGTACGGTCAGCGTATTCGTGGCCTCATATTGCCTTTGCATGACGATGGGCCGCACCAGAATGAGAAATACGCTGTGCAGCCCGAATGTCAGGCAAACAAAATATTTCAATGGGGATCTGAGGGCGGGCATTGACCACAGGGTCAGTGCAGAAGCGGCGAAGACGACGCCCGTAAACAATGCCTGGAAGCTCACGTGCACCACAGGCTGCATTTGCATCACCCGAAGAGCTCCAATCACCAGCAGACCTGCGACGAATGCGGGCAGCAAAATCGTCTTATTGATGGCTGTTTTGCCCGCGTATGCTCTGCAGCCAGCGTAGACCAGCAGCGCTGTGCCCATGATGGTTGCACTGGTGAGCAGCACCATCCAATCAGATGGCAGATCACTTCGAGCTGAAATCGTAAATACCACCGAGAAAGCGGTCCAGGTGCTCAGTGTCCAGTGGCCAAGACCGGGTAGACCGCGATACAGGCGCCAGACCACGCTCAGACTGATGGCGGGAACAATCAGGCCGAACCCTACCATCAACAGGATGCTGCGCGGATCAATCTCAAACATGGGGCTGCTGTGATGATGTTGGTGCAAAAGACCTGCAGCGACCGATGCATCCAATCACCAGCTCGGCACTCTTGACTCGCCGGGCGAGCGATGAGTTCAGCTGATTCACATGCAATCGCCGGACGGTTCTGAAACACTTTTTTCATGGCCGAGTATGCATGCGAGCGTGTTGCAATTGATATGGCTTTGTGTCAAGCTCGGCTTGCGGGCCATCAGAGCCGATTGGGCCCGCCCCCACCCGCGCTCAGACAGGCCCCGGCGGCCCCCTGGGCTGGCTATGGCCTCAGGGGCTTGCGGGGTCCTGACTTTTCAGCACGGCCATGGTGATGCGCGCCACACAGACCAGTTTTGCGCCCTCGTCATGGAGCTCGATTTGCCAGACTTGCGTGCTGCGCCCCAGGTGCAGGGGCTTGGCGCTGCCGGTTACCCAGCCGCCCACCACAGGGCGTAAGTGGTTGGCATTGACCTCTAGGCCGACGACCTGTTCGTTGTCGTTACAGCACAAGTAGGCGCCCACCGAGCCCAGTGTTTCAGCCAGCACCACGCTCACACCGCCATGCAGCAGGCCCATGGGTTGGCAGGTGCGCGCGTCCACCGGTACGCGCGCGACCAGATGGTCCTCGCCGATGTGTGTGAATTCAATGCCCAAATGGCTGACCGCCGTGTTTCGGCTGATGGCGTCGAGCTGTTGGGGTGTCGATGGGCGTTTCCAGATGGGCATCGTGATTTGGCCATGGCCGTTGGGGCTGCTGGCTGACGGGCACTATAGTTCAGGCTCGGCTCTTTCCAAACAAACCGCGCCGTGTTGCATCATGATTGACCACCTGGACCACCTTGTGCTGACCACCAGTGATGAGGCCGCCTGCGTTGATTTTTATACCCGTGTGCTGGGCATGAAGTTGGAGCGCTTCATGGCTGGCTCGCCACCAGTGCAACGGCTGGCGGTTAAGTTTGGGCAGCAAAAAATTAATGTGCATGTTCGCGGTCGCGAGTTTGAGCCCCGCGCACATATTCCAGCGCCGGGTGCGCTGGACTTGTGTTTTATCGCCGACACAGCGCTGGAGCAAGTGATCGAGCATCTTGCAAAGGCATCCTGGCCGATTGTGGAAGGCCCTGTGAAGCGCACCGGAGCCACCGGCCCCATTCTCTCGGTTTACGTGCGAGACCCAGACCTTAACCTGATCGAGATCTCCCAGCGCCTTTAGCGCCAGGCTGAGGCGTATTCAGGCTGCGGTGCGTGTGGCCATCAGTGCGCAAAAACGGTCCAGGTCAACATTGCCCCCGCTGAGAATTACGCCCACGCGCTGGCCTTTGAGGCTTGGCGCCATGGCTTTCGCTGCAGCAAAACCCAGACAGCCCGTGGGTTCGACCAGCAATTTCATGCGTTCGGCTAAAAAATGCATGGACCCAACCAATTGGGCATCGCTGACGGTTAGCACATCAGTGACGTTTTTTTGAATCAAGGGGAAGGTAAGTTGCCCAAGGTGCTGTGTTTGCGCCCCGTCAGCGATGGTTTGCGGCGTATTGATGTGCACGATGGCGCCGCTGCGAAAGGACTGCTGTCCGTCGTTGCCTGCTTCGGGCTCCACGCCGTAGACGCGGCAGTCGGGTGACAAGGCGCGCGCGGCCAATGAACAGCCAGCCAAAAGCCCGCCGCCACCCAGACAGACAAACAGGGCATCGAGCGCCCCGGCCTCCTCAAATAACTCGAGTGCTGCGGTGCCCTGCCCGGCAATCACGTCGGCATGGTCGTATGGGGCGATCAGCGTCAGGCCCTGTTTTTGCGCCAGTTCGCGGCTAATCGCCTCACGATCTTCGGTGTAGCGGTCGTATGTGATCACGGTCGCACCGTAACCCTTGGTGGCAGCGACCTTGATTGCTGGAGCGTCTTTGGGCATGACGATAGTCGCAGGCATGCCTAGGATTTGCGCTGACAGGGCAACAGCCTGCGCGTGGTTGCCTGACGAGAAAGCCACCACGCCGGCCTGGCGTTGTGCGCCCTCCAAGCGAGCCAGCGCGTTAAAGGCGCCTCGGAATTTAAAGGCGCCGGCGCGCTGCAGGTTCTCACATTTGAAAAAAACCTGGGCGCTGAGCAAGTCGTCGGCGCTGCGTGATCGCAGAACGGGGGTTCGATGCGCCTGACCTTGTAGTCTTTTGGCGGCGGCCTGGACATCGGCAAAGGTAGGAAGGGCTGCGGTGGTCTCGGTTGGCATGGTGGGCAGGTTTAATGGGGTCGATCAGGCCTGGCAAAGAGAGTGGGTGTGCTTAACAAACGCCAATTGCGATCAGGCGACAAGTATGCCTTGTTCGCCCGGGTTTAAGCAAAACTATTGGGGTTGCGGCGTCGATAATCCAGGCGCTGGCTGGGTGCGTTTGCACCCTGTCCTTTAAAACCCGCAGCGCAGCCAGTGGTTCATGAGTACAAGTCCCCAACACCCTACTAACACGCCCACAGGGCAAGCGACCAGTGCGCCAGGCCACTGGGGTCCGTGGCAAATCATCATGGGAGCCAGTCTGTGGGGCACCACCGGCACGGCGCAAGCGCTGGCGCCGGCTGAGTCCACACCCTTGACGGTGGGCGCGCTCAGGCAATGGGTCGGCGCGGCAGGTTTGTTGGCCATAGCCGCCTGGCGTGGCGAGCTCTCGGCAGGGCGACTGCGTCACTGGCCCTGGGGCCTGACGCTGGTGGCTGGCTTATGTATGGCGATGTATCAGCTGTGTTTTTTCTCGGCGGTAGCCAGAACCGGCGTGGCAGTGGGCACGGTTGTTGGCATTGGCAGCGCGCCGATCGCCGGAGGGTTGATCGGTTGGCTGTTTCGCGCTGAGCGCCCCCCGCTGCTTTGGTACCCTTCGACAGCGCTGGCCGTCTTGGGCTGCAGCGCGTTAGCCTTGTCGGGTCAGGGTGTTTGGGTCAATGCCTGGGGTTTGCTGCTAGCCTTGGGTGCTGGCACGACTTACGCCTTGTACGCCCACTTCAGCAAATCGATTTTGCTCGATCACGCGCCTGACCTGGTGATGGCCATGGTTTTTGTTTGTGGTGCTTTGCTCTTGCTGCCGGTTTTGATTTGGCAGGACTGGTCTTGGGTCTGGCAGCCCAGCGGGCTGGGGGTGGTCTTGCATCTGGGCCTGGTGACTACCGCGCTGGCCTATGCCTTGTTCGCGCGTGGCTTGGGCACCGTACCCATTGCAACGGCGATGACACTCACGCTGGCTGAGCCTTTGACTGCTGCTGTGTTGGGCTTGGTGGTGCTGGGCGAGCCCCTGAGCCTTTTGAGCGCAGGCGGCATGGCCTGTATCTTGGCTGGCTTGTTTTTGCTGGCCCAGCGAGCCGGTCGCACCGCTTGAGGCGCGGCGCAACCGAACTGTTTTATTAGCCCATCACCTTGCTGGGCAGCCAGGTGGCCAACTCAGGAAATACGCACAAAATCACGATTGCCACGACCATACTGGCCATGAAAGGCAGCGCGCCTTTGAGGATGGTGGGTAGGCGCACGTCGGGCGTGATACCGTTGATCACAAACAGGTTCAGGCCCACGGGCGGCGTGATCAGGCCAAGCTCCATGTTGATCGTGAGGATCACGCCAAACCAGATCGGGTCAAAGCCTGCTGCGGTAATCACCGGCATCAGAATCGGCGTGGTCATCAAAATGATCGCAGCCGGGGGCAAAAAGCAGCCAGCCACCAACAAAAGCAAGTTGATAGCGGCCAGGATGATCCAGCGGTTGACCTGCATGTCGGCAATGCTTTGCGCCACGGCCTGCGTTACCTGCAGCGAGGACATCATGTAGCCAAACAAAATCGAGGTGCCAATGATCATCAAGAGCATGCCCGACTCGCGCAGTGCATCGCGCAAAATGGCCCACTGGTCTCGCCAGGACCACAGGCGATAAATCACCACCACCATCAGCAAGCACAGCATGGCACCCACGCCGGCAGCCTCGGATGGTGTGGCAATACCACCGTACAGCGCATAGACGACGCCGACGATCACCGCAATCAGCGGCAACAGTTTGGGCATCAGCTCAAACTTCTCTTTCAGGCTGTAGATGCGGTCGCTGTCGATCAGTTTGGTGCCGCGCTTCCAGCTCAAAAACAGCGCCCAGCCCATGAACAAGAACATCAGCAACAGGCCTGGGATGATGCCGGCAATGAACAGCCGACCGATTGAGGTCTCCGAGGCAATGCCATACAAAATCATGGTGATGCTGGGCGGAATCAGAATGCCCAGCGTGCCGCCGGCAGCAATGGCACCAGTGGCCAGGTCGGCGTCATAACCGCGACGTCGCATTTCAGGAATGCCCATCTTACCGATGGCTGCACACGTTGCTGGTGAGGAGCCGGTGAGGGCAGCAAACAGTGCACAGGCGCCGATGTTGGAGATGACCAGTGAGCCAGGCACCTTGTGCAGCCAGCGGGCCAGCGCTTCATACAGGTCGCTGCCCGCCTTGGATGAGGCCACGGCTGCGCCCATGAGCACAAACATGGGCAAGGACACCAGGGTGAAGTCTTCGAGTCCGGCAAAAATGGTCTCGGGCACAAAGTTCACCGAGTTCCAGCCGTCAAAAATCACCATGAAAGTGAGCGCTACGGCGCCCAAGCCAAAGGCAATCGGCAGACCGCTGGCCAGCAAGGCCGTGGTGACCACAAAAATCAACAAACCGATGAGCAAAGGACTCACAGGCCCTCCTCGGGTGAAAGTCCAAACGGGAGTTGGCGGCCCGTCGCCACCAGTACCATGTCCGTGATCATCTGCAAACACAGCAAAAACAGGCCCACGGGCACGGCTGCGTATGGGATCCAAAGCCGCGCTTTCCAGATCGATGGCGTGGTCTGGCCGCTGTGCCAGGCCTCAAGCCACCAAGGCACGGACGCCACCAAGTAAAAACCGACAAAGGCCAGCGCGACCGCGTAGCCGCCCAGAAACATCAGCCGCCGCGTTGGGTTGGTCACCATCAAGGGCACCAGATCCACAGCCACATGGCCGCCGGTCAGCAAGATGTAGGGTGAGCCCAGAAAAGTTGCCGCAATCACCGAAAACGTGACGAACTCGGTCTGCCAGATGGAGGACTCGCCCAGTACGGCGCGCACGAACACCATGTGGCAGATCACAAAAATGGACACGAGGATCAGCATCGCCGCAGCGACGCCGAACACCCGTGAAACCGCATGCACGAAAGCTGCCCAAGTGGGCAGCTGTACCGTCTTACTTGACACTCAGAGCCTTTTCGATCAGCTCTTTGCCGCCTGGCACTTTCTCGCCAAAGGACTTGTAAGAGGTTTTCTGGGCCACTGCGCGCCAGGCTTCAGCCTCAGCCTCGCTCAGGGAGACGACCTGAACATTGTTCTTCTTGAAGGTCTCGACCATTTTGGCGTCCAGCTTTTTCGACTCCGCTTCGAAATAGGCCTGTGCCTTGGCAGACGCGGCCGTCAGCGCTTTTTTCTGTGCGTCATTGAGTTTGTCCCAGCTGCGCTTGGAAATCAGCACGGGCTCATACATGAACCACAATGCGTTGGCACCGGGCTCGGTCAGGCACTTGATCTGCTCGTACAGGCGAAAGGACACGAAGCTGCCGCTAGAGGTGTCGGTGCCTTGTGCCACGCCCTGCTGCAAGGCGTTATAGACCTCGCTTGATGGAATGGAGACGATCGACGCGCCAGCGCCGCGCCACATTTCGGCGAAGGTGGCACCCGCAGAGCGGATCTTCATGCCTTCCACATCAGCAGGGGATTTGATGCACTTGTCCTTGGCACCGAAGGCACCCGCTAGCCAGGCATCGGCAAGCACCTTCACGCCGCCCGATTCAATAATGCCCTTGATGTCCTTCATGAAGGCCGAATCATTGATGCGACGGGCGTGGTCATGGTTCTTCACCAGGCCAGGCATCAGCGTGGCGCCGAATTGGGGGTGCGAGCCAGACGCATAGTCCAGTGGGAAGGAGGTCATGTCGATTTGACCGCTGAGCATGGCTTTCCACTGCTCGACAGCCTTGACCAGGCTGGAGCCTGGGAACACTTTGATCTCCAGGTCCACATTGGCCGCGGCGACTTCACGCGCAATGATCTGAACCATTTCGTCGCGCGCGTCACCTTTGCCGCCGGGGAACTGGTGCGAGGCTTTTAGCGTGATGGCCTGGGCGGCCATCGGCACAGCCAAGGCTGCGGCAACTGCCAGCGCAGAAATGGATTTGAGGGCACGCAGGCCGTGGGTCATGGTGGTTTTCATCGTTGATCTCCTGATGGTTGGAAGTTTTGTCGCGACGGCCACAGGCTGTCGCACATCGCACCGCCACAGCGGCGCTTGCCTGAAAACGGACAAGAACCGGAGTATCTCATCGCAAGGGATTAGCCGGGGGACGGGTTTACCCTGAGATGCTGGCGTTGGAGCCCTGAGCTCGACAGCAGGTCCGCCACGCGGGTGTGCGGCGGTATTGTCTTCAGTCGGGTCTGTCCTGCAGGAGTTGGCCAACGCGCGGCCAGCTGCCAATTGCCCACAGGGCTTGCACCGCCTGGAGCATGTGTTCTGGTTTGACGGCCCGGCTGAAGGCGGCCAGACGCATCGCTTTATCGCTGATTTCCTCGCGGCTCAGGGTGTTGCCGGGGTCGCCCTTGGGCTCGTCGACCTGCGCATGCAGCTCACGCCCATCGGTGGTGCGCACCGTCACTTTGCCGATCCAGCGCACAGGGTAGGCGCGATCGACCTCCGGGTCTAACACCATGGCAACGCGAGCGCACAGCGTGCGCGTTTCTTCATCTGCGAAATGGAGGTCAAACTCGCGCAACCCGGCGTGGCCAAAACGTGCCGCCAGGGCCAGTACGGTGCCCATGGAAAACTTGCTCTGGTGCACGTTAGACGGGTCAACGACCGGGCCGAGCACATCAATAGCGCCTTGGTGCACATGGGTCTGAATGTGGGCCAGGTCGCCGGCTTGGAGATTGTGCGTGCGCATGACGCTCAGCAGCGCATCGGCGGCCGGATGCGTGTGGCGGCAGGACGCGTGGTATTTGAAAGAGGTCTCCACCGTTGCCCAGCGCGTGCCCAGCCGATCGACGAGTTTCGTCGGATCTGCGTCTGAGGACATGCCCGCGGCCATTCCCTGCGGCCCACAAAAAATGTCGGCTGCACCGGTGAAGCCGTCTTTGGCCAGGTAGGCCGCCATCAGGCCGGCACCCGCGGCATGCGCGGTGTGCAATTGTTTGCTGTGCGCGCCTGTGCGCAAAAACTCCCACAAGCCTGCCGATTGGGTGCCGGCGGACCCAAAAGCGTGTTGCATCTGCAACGCATCAAGCCCAAGCAGATTACCAACAGCCGCCGCAGCCGCCAAGGTGCCCGCTGTGCCGGTGGTGTGAAAAACCTTGTAATGCGAACGCCCCAGAAATTCGCCGACGCGAATGCCCACTTCGTAGCCGGCCACTGCCGCGCACAGAAAGGCAGCGCCGCTGGCGCCGATGGATTGGGCAACCGCCAGTGCGGGTGAAAAAACCACGGTGGCAGGGTGAAAAACCGAGCCGTTGTGCACATCGTCCTGCTCAGCCACATGGGATGACGCCGCGTTGGCCATGGCGGCCAGGTAGGGGCTGCTAAATCCCCGCAATGGCAGTATTTCGGCGCCATGGGCGCCGTCTTGCGCCCCCATCGTTTTGGCAAATCGCACGACTGCCTCGACCGGCGCACTGCCCGCGCCAGCCACCGCCGAGCCAAACCAGTCCACCAGCAGGTCCTCGGTTTTCTGAATCACTGAGGCAGGAATGTGTTCAAAGCGCAGCTGGGCTGCGAAAGTGGCCAGTTCGGCAGAGGGCTTGGTCATGGTGAGTCGTTGCGTGGGTTCAAATAGCGTGTTGTTGGCGCATCGTGGCAATGGCTGTAGCGTCTAAGCCAAGCTCCATCAGGATGGCCTCGGTGTGTTCGCCCACAGAAGGCACAGCGTCCATGCGGTAGTTAAAGGCGCTGTTTTGCCCGGGCGGCAGCAAGGCAGGAATCGGGCCGGCCTCGCTGTCAACTTCGGTCCACCGCTGGCGGGCGCTGAGTTGGGGATGCGCCCACAGACCCGCCATGTCGTTCATGCGGGCGTTGGCAATTTGTGCCTGGTCCAGTCGCATCTGGACTTCGGCGGTGCTTAGCTGGGAAAACACCTGTTCGATCAGTTCGCGAAGCGCCAGGCGGTGCTCGCTGCGCAAGCTGTTGGTGCAAAAACGCGCATCTTCGGTGAGCGTGGGGTCGCCCAACACCAACTGGCAAAACGCTTTCCATTCGCGCTCGTTTTGCAAGCCGAGCATCACTGTGCCACCATCTCCCGCCTTGAACGGGCCGTAGGGATAAATGCTGGCATGCGAGGCGCCGGCGCGTGGCGGTGGGTTTGCGTTGCCGTAAGCGTAATACAGCGGAAAGCTCATCCACTCACCCAGCGCCTCCAGCATGGAGACGTCAATGTGCGAGCCCTGCCCCGTTTTGTCGCGCAGCAATAAAGCTGACAGCACGCTGCTGTAGGCATACATGCCAGCGGCAATGTCGGCCACCGAGTTGCCGGCCTTGCTGGGTTCTTGGGGCGTGCCGGTTACCGACAGAAAGCCAGCCTCGCTTTGAATCAGCAGGTCATAGGCTTTTTTGTCGCGGTAAGGGCCGTCCTGCCCGTAGCCCGATATGTCGCACACGATCAGCCGGGGGTGCTGGGCGTGCAGGGCCTCAAAAGACAAGCCCATGCGCGCCGCTGCGCCGGGAGCGAGGTTTTGCACCAGCACATCAGCCGTGGACAAGAGTTGGCGCAGGGCCGCCATGGCCGAGGGCTGTTTGAGATCCAGGGTCAGGCTTTGCTTGGATCGGTTGGTCCAGACAAAGTGCGAGGCCAGCCCTTTGACCCGCGTGTCGTAGGCGCGGGCGAAGTCGCCGCTGCCGGGGCGTTCGACCTTGATGACGCGCGCGCCAAGGTCTGCGAGCTGTCGGGTGCAAAAGGGCGCCGCGATCGCATGCTCCAGGGACACCACGGTAATGCCGTCCAGCGGTCTGGGTTTCTGGGGTGATTGGCTCATGTCGCTTGCGTGCTGGAGAGGGCTCAGAAGCTGCGGGGCAAGCCCAGCAGGTGTTCAGCCACGTAGCTGTAGATCAGGTTGGTGGAAATTGGCGCGACTTGGTAGAGCCGCGTTTCACGAAATTTACGCTCCACGTCGTACTCATGGGCAAAACCAAAGCCGCCATGGAACTGGATGCACGCGTTAGCAGCCTCCCAGCTGGCCTTGGCAGCCAGGTACTTGGCCATATTGGCTTGGGCGCCGCAGGGCTGGCCCGCGTCGAACAGCTCGCAGGCCTTGTAGCGCATCAAGTTGGCGGCCTCGACTTCAATATACGCATCTGCAATCGGGAACTGCACACCCTGGTTTTGGCCGATCGGGCGGCCAAACACCACGCGCTCATTCACATACTGGGTGACGCGATCCAGAAACCAGTAGCCGTCACCAATGCATTCGGCGGCGATGAGCGTGCGCTCGGCGTTGAGGCCATCCAAAATGTATTTGAAGCCCATGCCTTCCTGGCCAATCAGGTTTTCTTCGGGAATCTCCAGATTCTCAAAAAACAGCTCGTTGGTTTCGTGGTTGACCATGTTGGCAATCGGGCGCACCGTCATGCCCGACTTCTCGGCCTGGCGCAAATCAACCATGAAAATCGACATGCCCTCGCTTTTCTTCTTCACCTCGGCCAGTGCGGCGGTGCGCGCCAGCAAAATCATCCAATCCGAGTGCTGCACCCGGGATATCCAGACCTTTTGGCCGTTGACCACGTAGCGGTCACCTTTTTTGACGGCCATGGTTTTGATTTTGGTGGTGTCTGTGCCTGTGCTGGGCTCGGTCACGCCCATGGACTGCAGGCGCCACTCGCCGCTGGCGATCTTGGGCAGGTAGAACTGCTTTTGCTGCGGCGAGCCGTGACGCAGCAAGGTGCCCATGTTGTACATCTGGCCGTGACAGGCGCCCGAGTTGCCGCCGCTGCGGTTGATCTCCTCCATGATGACGGATGCCTCGGCCAGGCCCAGGCCTGATCCACCGTACTCGGTGGGAATCAGCGCGGCCAGCCAGCCTGCTTTGGTCAGGGCCTCCACAAAATCCTGTGGATAGGCGCGCTTGGCGTCGATGTCGCGGTGGTAGCTGTCCGGGTACTCAGCGCATAGCGCGCGTACCGCGTCCCGGATGTCTTGGTACTGGTCGGGTGGCGTCTTGATCATGGGTAAAAGGGCAAAAAATCAGACCTCAGGCCAGCGTGGCCTGGCCTTGCATGGTGAGCCAGCCCTCGAAGTCCTGGGCCCACAGGCGCACGGTTTTCCCGTCAGCCTGCAAGGCGCCGTTCACGCGCAGGGGGTGCTGGTCGAAAGTGGGTCTTAAGGCCTTGAAGCTGAAACCCAGAATTTGCGCGCCAGGCACGTTGCGTCGCACCAGATCGAGCAGCAGGGTTGCAATCAAAGGCCCATGCACCACCAGGCCGGGGTAGTTCTCTTCTTGGGTGACGTATTGCCGGTCGTAGTGGATGCGGTGGCCGTTGAAGGTCAGCGCCGAGTAGCGAAACAGCAGCACGTCGTCAGCGAAAACCTCCCGTTGCCACTGCGCATCGGTGGGCGCGGCCTGTGGCGCGGGGCTGGCCTCGCCCGCGCTTGCCGCTGCCCGGTACACGATATCGTGCTTCTCGCTCAGACACAGACCGCTTGCATTGAAAACCTCATGGCGCACCAGCACGAAGACCAGCTCGCCGCTACGCCCGACTTTGTGTTGCACCGATTCGATGGTGGACTCCCGACGCACAGTATCGCCAAGCGCCAGCGGGTTGTCGGCCTGCCAGCGCAGGCGACCGCCGGCCCACATGCGCCGGGGCAGCGCAACCGGGGGCAAGAAGCCGCCACGCTTGGCGTGGCCATCGGGGCCGATCTCGCTTTGCCGGTGCTGGGGCAAGAAATAAAGCCAGTGCCACAGCGGCGGCACGGTTGTGCCCTTTTCGGGCATGGGGTCGTCTCTGTCCAGAGTGGCGCTCAGCCCACGCAAAGGTGCTGCGGTGATCTCATCGTGCAGCAGCTCAGTTTTGCCCACCCAGGCTTGCAGCGCGCCAATGGCCGTGGGTGAAAGCGTTGGGGCAGTTGGTTGGGCAGCAGTCATGTTGGGAGGCATTCAAGCGGTGCCTGCACGCAGCGCCCCGCGGGGCAAAACCAGCGTGGCGTGTGCGGCTCGGCTGAATTTTCGTTCATATTGTCGGAGGCACCTTGCAAGCGCGCTTGGCCCAGGGCGACAGGCCTTTTGCCCGCCAGCGACAAAAAAGCCGATGACAGGCATCGGCTTGCGGGCAAACCCGGGGCTCAGGTGGCCGGCCCGAACAGCAAGTTCGGCAGGGTCAGTGTGATCGCTGGGACGTAGGTGATGATCACCAGGAAGACGAGCAAGACCGACAGCCACGGCAAGGCCGCCTTGGTGACCTGGATCAGGTTCATGCCCGTTACCCCGCTGGTGACAAACAGGTTCAGCCCCACTGGCGGCGTGACCATGCCAATCTCCATGTTGACCACCATGATGATGCCCAGATGGATCGGGTCAATGCCCAGCTCTTGCGAGATCGGGAACAGTATGGGCGCCAGAATCAGAATAATGCCGGTGGGCTCCATGAAGTTGCCCGCGATCAAAAGCATGATGTTGACCACCAGCAGGAACATCCAGGGCGTCATACCAACAGCCAGAATCTGCTCGGCAATGGTTTGGGGGATGCGCTCGGTCGTGAGCACGTGCGCAAACAGCAGCGCATTGGCGACGATGAACATGAGCATCACCGTTGTTTTCGCCGACTCCAGAAAGACTTCGGGCAGGTCTTTGAACTTAAGGTCCTTGTAAATAAAGACGGCGACAAAAAGTGCGTACACCGCAGAGACCGCTGCGGCCTCCGTGGGCGTAAAGATGCCCCCGTAAATACCGCCCATGATGATGACCAGCAAGGCCAACCCCCACATGGACTCTCGAAAGGTGCGCAGCACCACACGCCAGCCTGCTTTAGGTGGCGGCTTGATCTGCAGTTTGCCAACCCGCCACCACACGGCGAACATCAACATCAGGCCCAGCAAGATGCCTGGGATGACGCCAGCCATGAACATGCGTCCTACAGACACCTGCGTCACCGCCGCGTAAACCACCATCACGATCGAGGGCGGAATCAGAATGCCCAGCGTGCCTGCATTACAGATCACACCAGCCGCCATTTCTTTGGTGTAGCCGTTTTTGACCATGCCCGCAATCACAATCGATCCAATGGCCACCACCGTGGCAGGGCTTGAGCCCGAAACCGCGGCAAACAACATGCAAGCCAGCACCGAGGCGATGGCCAGGCCGCCACGGATATGCCCCACGGCGGCAATCGCGAAGTCCACCATGCGCCTAGCCACTCCGCCCGTGGACATCAAATTGCCCGCGAGCACAAAGAATGGAATGGCCATCAGCGTGTAATGTTCACTGGTCTCAAACAGCTTGATTGACATCGAAGCCAGCGAGTCATTGGAGAAAAAGGTGATCGTGATCAGGCTGGCCAGCCCCAAGCTGATGGCAATGGGCATGCCAATGATCATGAACGCAAACAGGCAGATGAAAAGTACCGCGGTGTTCATGATGCGCTCTCCTGCGTTTTGTGCTTGAGGGCTT
>JAURGS010000260.1 GCA_030833685.1 Rhodoferax sp.
TCAAGCGTGCTCTAAATTCATCATGTTCTAGGCGCTGGCGCTGGACGTGCATGGGCGCAGTTTAGGGGGTGGCCGCTGGCACGATTTCTGGGACGGGCCTAATTTGGGTTCAAACCAGCTTGTTGCAGGGCCTGAAGATCCAACACTCGCAGCCCCCCGTACTCCACCTGAATCGCGCCTTGCGCTGACCAGTAAGCCAGTGCTTCGTTGACGCGCTGGCGCGACAGGCCCACCAGATAGGCCAGCTCTTGCTGGGTGATGCGCAGCACCGACTCCAGGCCCGGGTACAGCACAGGGTTGAACAGCGCTGCCAGGCTGCGGGCAACGCGCACATTGGGGTTGCTCATGCGGTCGATCTCGCGCGCAGCGATGAACTGCCCGAGCCGTTCGTTGAGTTGCTTGAGCACGAAGCGGTTAAAGCCCAGGCTTTGATCGAGCAGCCAATGAAAGGTCTCGACATGCAGACCTGCGATCAGGCCCTCGCGCAAGGCCTGTATGTTGTAGCGGTAGGCCTCGCGCTTGAGCGCAGTGCCCTCACCAAACCATCCGCCGGGGGGTATGCCGGTGAAAGTGACGTTAAGCCCCTCGAAACTGTCGGCGCTCATTTTGAACAGTCCTGTGATCACACCAAACCAATAGGTCACGGGTTTGCCAGTTCGACAGACGAACTCACCCGGGTTGACTTCGGCGACGCGAAGGTTTTCCACCGCGCGCCGGCGCTCATGGGGCGTGAGCAGCGTCAGCCAGCGAATTTGATGGAGTTCATCACTGGTCAGCGCGCGGCTGCGTTGGCGCAAAGAAAGACTGGTATTCATTGTTCGGGCGCGGTCAAGGTGATCGCGGATGCGGCCTTTGGGCGGGGCGTAGGTCTGCAACCATGTTGGCGTAACTCAGGGAAAACACCTAAGGATTTCTGGCCAAATTGTCGTCCAAATGACAACTTGACGTCAAATTGGGTTTTATGATGGTCAGTGATCTTTCCCAAGCAAATCTTGGGGTGGTGGATATTTTTTTAAGCGGATAAATTGATGCAGTCGACTTTTCCGAAATTGTTGCTCGAGCATGCGGCCAAGCGTCCCCAGGACCCGGCCATGCGTGAAAAAGAGTTCGGCATCTGGCAGGCAGTCAGCTGGGCTGACCTGGCGCGTCTGGTGGAGCATTTGGCTTGCGGCCTGCATGTGGCGGGCCTGCGCCAGCACGATCACATGGTGGTCATCGGTGCCAACCGTCCGCGTTTGTACGCCACCATGCTGGCAGCCCAGGCGCTGGGGGCGGTTCCGATTCCGCTGTACCAGGACGCGGCCTCGGCCGAGTGCATTTTTCCGATTAATAACGCCGAAGTACGCTTTGCATTTGCGGAAGACCAGGAGCAGGTCGACAAACTCCTGGAGGCGCGTGAACAATGCCCGCAACTCGGTCAGATTTATTTTGACGACCCGCGCGGCCTGCGCAATTACGACGAGCCGGGCCTGGAGTCTTTGGATGCCTTGATCGCCAGAGGCGAGGTTTTTGCCAAAGACCACCCGACGTTTTTTTCGGAAACGGTGGAAAAGGCCCAGCCCGATGATGTGGCGGCAATGTTTTTCACCTCGGGCACGACCGGCAACCCCAAGGGTGTCGTGCACACCCATGACACGCTGCTCAATCGTGCCCGCGCAGGCGCCGAGTTTGATAATTTGACGCACCGGGAAGAGGTGCTGGCGTATTTGCCGCCGGCGTGGATTGGCCAAAACATTTTTTCATATGCCCAGTGGCTGGCGTGTGGCTATGTGGTGAATTGCCCAGAGTCTTCCACCACGGTCACCATTGACCTCAAGGAAATTGGGCCGACCTATTACTTTGCGCCGCCACGGGTGTTTGAGGGGCTGCTGACCAGTGTGATGATTCGCATGGAGGACGCCAGTGCGATCAAGCGCAAGCTGTTTGATGCGTGCATGTCCCTGGCGCGCCGGGTTGGGCCAAGTTTGATGGATGGCAAGCCGGTTGGCTGGCTTGACCGCGTGGGCTATGCGCTGGGTAATTTTTTAATTTACGGCCCCCTGCGCAACAACCTGGGCATGAGCCGGGTGCGGGTGGCCTACACCGCGGGCGAGGCCATCGGGCCGGACTTGTTCACTTTTTACCGCTCGATCGGCGTGAACCTCAAGCAGTTGTATGGCTCCACCGAGACCGCGGTGTTTGTTTGCCTGCAGCCAGACCACCAGGTGCGTGCTGATACGGTGGGCGTGCCCTGCGCAGGCGTGGAAATCAAGGTGTCAGACAGCGGTGAGATTCTGGTCAAGTCGCCAGGTTTGCTCAAAGGCTATTTCAAAAACCCGCAGGCCACCGCCGAGGTGTTAAGTGCGGACGGCTGGTACCACACCAGCGATGCGGGCTTTATCGACAGCCAGGGTCATCTGAAAATCATTGACCGGGTCAAGGACGTGGGTCGCATCAAAGGCGGCTCGTTTGACGGCGCCATGTTCGCACCCAAGTACGTCGAGAATAAGCTGAAGTTCTTCCAGCACATCAAAGAGGCTGTGGCATATGGTGACGGGCGCGATCAGGTGTGCGTCATGATCAATATTGATTTTGACGCGGTGGGTAACTGGGCGGAGCGGCGGAATTTGCCTTACGCGGGTTACACCGACCTGGCGCAAAAATCTGAGGTCTACCAGCTGGTCAAAGACTGCGTCGAGAAGGTCAATGCCGATTTAAGCGCCGACCAGATGCTTGCCGGCTCCCAGGTCAGTCGGTTTCTGATTTTGCACAAAGAGCTTGACGCCGACGATGGCGAGTTGACCCGTACCAATAAGGTGCGTCGGGGCTTTATCGCCGACAAATACGATGTGCTGGTGAGTGCGCTGTACGACGGCAGGGCCGAGCAGTATGTTGAAACCCAGGTGAAGTTTGAAGATGGCCGCACAGGGAGCGTGAGCGCCACCCTGCGCATTGATGACGCCAAGACTTTTGCCAGCGTGAAGGCGGCGGCATGACGGCACGGTTGACTGCACAGTGTTGCCAGCCGCAGCCCCGTTTGTTGGCTGACGGGCCTGCTGGGATTAAGTATTTTTCGCTGCCAAGACTATGAGTAAAAAGAAAGTCGGTGACGTCATTTTGGACGTCGAAAATATTTCACTGAGTTTTGGTGGCGTCAAGGCCCTGTCGGACATTTCGTTTGACGTGCGTGAGCATGAGATCCGAGCCATCATTGGCCCCAACGGTGCAGGCAAGAGCTCGATGCTCAATTGCATTAACGGCGTGTACCAGCCGCAGCAAGGCACGATCACCTTTCGTGGCCAGCACTTTCATCA
>JAURGS010000261.1 GCA_030833685.1 Rhodoferax sp.
CGATTTAAATCAACCATTTAAGCCCAGAATATTGTGTGATTTGCGGAAAAGATGGGCTGGGATGGTTGTGATGGTGTCTCTTGTTGTGAATGGTCCCTGATCACGGTTGGTTACTAAAATATCTTCAACAAGGTCGCAGAGTCCTTGGAGGAAGCAGGTGTGGTGTACGCGCAAGAGACGGTCCTGCAGATGTCAAACCCCATCTGGCAGTGGAACTGGGACACACGCCGACGCGTCAGCCTATTGATGGGGGGCGAAAAGACTCAGGGCAAACCTGGAGTTGTCGTCCGAGCCGGCAAGCGGGACATTGTGGATACGGGGCGTTTGCTCGACTCAATGACTGAACCCCGTGTGGTGCGTGATCAGAACTCCATCACCCTAGAGATCGTGTGGAAGGCTCCGTATTCCGGCAAGGTACTGCGGGGCGGTGACTACGGGGTCTACACACCGCCAGGGCAAAGCAACGCGGTATCCATGCCAAACAGACCGGCACGCAACTGGATCGAAGCGGCTTTTGAAAACAAGCCGCCACTTGATGTATTTGCCAACATTTGGCGTGGTGGCGCATGAAAAAGTCCGCCACCCCTTTAGGCAGCGGACTATCTAGCTCCCTAGAAGGGATCAGGCGTTGGTTTCAGCGCTCCAGGTGTAGGAGCCGTAGCCGGTGAGGGTGAAGGTCACCTGGGCCACGTTGCCTGCGGCGATGGACTCGGAGAAGTCGGTCACCCATGCAACGCCAGAGTGGTACTCAGGGCTGCCAGTGGTGCTCATCTCGGGGGATTCCCGATACCACTCAACGGTGGTGCCAGAGGCGGCGTTCAGGGCAGCGTTTTTGAGAACGATGTAGCCGGCGTCGTTGAGGTTGAGGTTCATCGACATCGGAATCGTGTAGCTCTGCTGCTGCACGATGGATGCGGTGAAGCCCAGGGTGCTGCCGTAATCCAGCACGTCCTGGGTCTGGGTCGAGCCTTGGATCGAAGCGTCAGTCAGCGACAGCACCTCGGTCATGCCGGTGCTGGCGGTTGGGTTGGTGGAAGCGGTGGTGCCCGCCTTCACGTAAAACTTGTAGCCGAGGCTATTGAAAAAGGCACCAGTCGCCATGAGAGCAGTGGGAGCTTATGGCCCTAAGTTGCCGCCTCTGACTGCTCCAATAGCTCCATCGGTGTTGCACGCGGACAGACGTGCAGGTCAAACCCTCTGATGTCGTGGTCCGTTGGGCTAGTCGCCACCAGCGCAAGCTTGAGCTGATCCTCGGTGATTTCCAGCGCGATCAATACTTCCTCGCGGCTGCTGCCACGGTCCAGCATCTTTCGGGCTAACTGGCCGTTGCGCCGCACAGCGCCAGGTGCCTTCACCAACCAGTTGTGGTCACGGATGAAGTGCAATACATCCCCCTCGGCGAAGACGGTAAGCAATGTGCTGAAGGTGCCTTTGGCGGGCTGCCAGGCACGGCAGGTTTTGATAAACGCCTGATCAATACACGAAAACACGTCTTCGGCGCTAACAAACGGGTATTTCCGGCACAACTTGCGCCCCATCAGGCGCAGCAACCCTTGGTGCTCGCGGTACATCGCCGCGACGTGACGCTGTTCTTCGCGGCTTAAAGGTGTAGCCAAATAGCCGGTGCGTGGCCGATGCCTCGCGCCGCTCGGCGTATTCGGCTGGCCGGCAACCTGAGCCATTGGCGCAGTGTAGCCAACGCAACCTATCTAGCTATAACCGCCTAACTGCGTTGAATAGCTACTACGCCGCCCAGCCCTCCTTTGGTGGTACTGGTGGTCAGGCAGCCCAAGATCGTCGCCAAATGGGGAAGCACCGTCAGCGGTGTTACCGCTTCAGTGGTGGAGTTGCCAACGTTGGTGTTCCACTCGATCTCCATCACGTCGAGCTTCAGGCGCTTGAGATCACGGTTGGGGATACCTCTCACCAGTGCTTCCTTGCTTGAGGAGCTGCGCAACAGCGTCGGATCACCCAGCAGCGCATTGGCTAAATCGAAGGTGGCCAGCTCGATCTCGCGTGGAATGTCGTCAGATGCGATGGTCTTATCGCCGCAGCTGGCATCGGTGCGTGGCCACGCCAGAGCCTGGGTAGTGCTAGCGCGAGTGCCAGTCCAGCTCAGAGTTTCCAACCCGTTGGTGGCGGTGATCAACGCACGCGCCTTGTCATCACTGGTGGCAGTGCTCCAGGTCAACGTGCCAACCATGCCGTTGGCGATGTTGTCCGCACCTGCAACCGTCAGGTAGCTGTTGGCGTTACTGGCGCCAGCAGTGGCGACGACGGTAGGCGCGGGCATCTCTCAAGCACTTTTACCGAGATTTCCGGGGCAACTTCGGTTGTACGTGCCTATGCCTAATGAGCGAGACCACAGAAGAGCTGCTCACGTCTGTGACTGAACCAGCTGCTGCACCCAAGGCAAGCCGTAAAAAGACGGCAAAACAGGAAGGTGTGCCCTCTGACGCCATTCGCAACTGGCAAGATGTGGTGCCTCAAATCCGTGAGCTAAAAGAGGCTGGGGCCACCGTGCCTGAAATCGCAGAGAAACTGCAGCTCAGCTACGTGCTGGTCAATCAAGTCATGGTGCAAAGCTACAAGATGACTGTTGACACCATTGGCGTGTTTGAGCGGCAAGAAAAGGTCCGTGTCGGCATCGAATAGCCAAAAGAAAAGCCCCGCCGAAGCGGGGCCTTGATCACCTTGTAACGATCAGGCGTAGACGCCGGTGTCGTAAGGGGTGTTGACCAGCAGGCGCACCAGGGGCACGTTCTTGGCGTTGGTGTAAGCCAGGCCCCAAGAGCCGGTGGCCGCCAGGTTGCCAGTGGTTGCAGCGTTGGTGGGGTTGTCACCTGCAGCAGACCACTTGGTGCCATTGATGTGGAAACCGTAGTGGTAATCCACGATCAGCAGGTCCTGGAAGCTGGACTTGTTGCGGTCCACCTCAACGCGCAGCTCCTGCTGCATACCCTCGCCAATCACGCCGCTGCCGAACAGGTACACGGGGTACTTGTTCAGGTGAGTGGCGGTACCACCAGCAACCACACCGATCTGGTCGTCGATCACGACGTTCAGACCAGCGAAGCGACCAACTTGACCAGCACCAAGGCCAGCGCCAACACCACCGCCGGCATACACCGAACCACCAGCAGACTGCACCTGCAGATAGCCGGTCTCCTCCAGGTAGGCAGCCACGTTGCTGTGCATGGCAATGCCAGACAGCTCATAACCACGCTCACCCAAGGCTTGCTTGGCGGCCACCACGTTGGCGGCGGTCAAGTAGTTAGAGGAG
>JAURGS010000262.1 GCA_030833685.1 Rhodoferax sp.
GATCCAACAACATTGACCCGAATGCCCGCCACTGCATGGCTAGCGCCGTGGCCGGATTTATGCGCACCTTTGGCATCGATGAGCCTATGGGGTGTTACGACGACATTGAAAACGCTGACGTCTTCGTGCTCTGGGGCTCCAACATGGCTGAGATGCACCCGGTGCTGTGGAGCCGCCTGACGGATCGTCGACTCTCCAACCCGCATGTCAAGGTAGCGGTGCTCTCAACCTATGAGCACCGCAGCTTTGACCTGGCCGACATGGGCATGGTGTTCAAGCCACAAACCGATTTGGCGATTCTGAACTTCATAGCCCACTACATCATCAGCAATAACAAGGTCAATCAGGCCTTCGTTAAGAAGAACCTCAACTTCAAGCTGGGTGTGACAGATATTGGATACGGGCTGCGGCCTAGCCATGCGCTTGAAAAAGATGCGCAAGCCAATGGCTACCTTGGTGCCGATGGGCAAGTCAAGGGAAATCCTGGCGCTGCAAAGCCAATTACGTTTGAGGAATACGCGAAGTTTGTCAGCGAGTACACGGCGCAGAAGGTCAGTGAGATTTCAGGCCTGACCGTTAAGCAGCTGGAGGACCTGGCACGCCTGTATGCAGACCCTAAGCTGAAGGTCACCTCATTTTGGACAATGGGTTTCAACCAGCACACCAGGGGTACCTGGGCCAATAATCTCATTTACAACATTCACCTCCTGACGGGCAAGATCAGTGAACCCGGCAACAGCCCGTTTTCCTTGACAGGGCGGCCCAGCGCCTGCGGCACAGCCCGGGAGGTAGGTACCTTTGCCCACAGACTCCCAGCAGATATGGTGGTGACCAATCCCGAGCACCGCAAATACGCCGAGGAAATCTGGCAGCTTCCCAGCGGCACCTTGCCCGACAAAGTTGGCTTGCATGCTGTGGCCCAAAGCCGGGCCTTGAGGGACGGCAAGCTCAAGTGTTACTGGGTGACCTGCAACAACAATATGCAGGCTGGTCCCAATTTCAACGAAGAGACTTACCCGGGCTGGCGCAATCCAGCGACCTTTGTGGTTGTCAGCGACGCTTATCCCACGGTCTCGGCCGTGGCTGCAGACATGATTTTGCCCACGGCCATGTGGGTGGAAAAAGAGGGTGCATTTGGCAATGCCGAGCGCAGAACTCAGGTGTGGCGTCAGCAGGTCAGCGCCCCGGGCCAGGCCCGATCAGATTTGTGGCAGTTCATGGAGTTCAGCAAGCGCTTCAAGCTCGAAGAGGTCTGGCCAGCAGCGCTCCTGGACGCCAGGCCTCAGCTGCGGGGCAAGACCTTGTTTGATGTGCTGTTTGCCAACGGTAAGGTTAACCAGTTTGCCCTGAACGAGATGAATAAGGTCAACGGTGCCTACATTGCCAACTACACCAACGACGAGTCCAGGCACTTTGGTTTTTATGTGCAAAAAGGCCTTTTTGAAGAGTACGCGCAGTTCGGACGTGGTCACAAGCACGATCTTGCGCCGTTTGATACCTATCACCAAGTGCGCGGCTTGCGCTGGCCCGTGGTCGACGGTAAGGAGACGAAATGGCGCTTTCGTGAAGGCTACGACCCTTATGTCAAGAAAGGTGAGGGACTTCGCTTTTATGGCCACAAGGACGGCAAGGCCGTGGTTTTTGCCTTGCCCTACCAGCGCGCAGCAGAAGCGCCAGATCAGGAGTTTGACCTCTGGCTGTCAACCGGGCGCGTGCTAGAGCATTGGCACACGGGGTCCATGACACGCCGGGTGCCTGAGTTGCACAAAGCAGCGCCCGAGGCTGTCATGTTTATGCATGTGGAGGACGCTGCCGCCAGAGGCATTCAGCGTGGCATGCAGGTCAAAGTGATCTCGCGGCGTGGCGAAATCATGGTGGCGGTAGAGACCAAGGGGCGCAACAAGATGCCCAGGGGCATGGTTTTTGTGCCGTTTTTTGACGAGGGACGCTTGGTCAACAAGCTCACGCTGGATGCGACTTGCCCCATTTCCAAAGAGACGGACTTCAAAAAATGCGCAGTCAAGGTGGTCAGGGCCTGACGCAGCACCTTCCCTGAGAGCTGAGCGCGAAATCAAGACGAGAGGACCAGATGATGTGTGCACTTTCCCGAAACCTGTGCAGTCTGTTGGCTTGTTGCATCGTGTTGCTGCTGCCGCTCCAAACTGGGGCGGCTACCGCCGAGTTGGCGCCGGTCAAGGTGCAGGGCCTGCGCGGAGCAGTACCCATTGAGCAGATCAATCCGCCAGGGCGCTACCGGCAGGAGCGGGACCATGGCCCGGCTGACCGTGACTTTGTTCAACAGCCGCCTTTGATTCCGCACTCGATTCAGGGCTACCAGATCACAGCTAATTTCAACAAATGCATGGATTGCCACGCCTGGCAAAAAACCAAAGTCAGCGGCGCCACTAAGGTCAGTGTGACGCACTACCGCACGCGCGAGGGCCAGGAACTCGATAGCGTTTCGCCTTTGCGCTACTTCTGCAATCAATGCCATGTGCCGCAGACTGATGCCAAGCCGCTGGTGGATAACACCTACCAGCGAGCCCGTGGCTTGCGCTAGCGATTTGGAGTTGCTATGGACGACCAAATAGACACAACAAAAACGTCTGGCTCGCGCTGGCAGCGACTGAAAGGCTTTGTCAAAACCACCACGTTTTTGGTTCTTGTCGGTGGCTTTTTTGCTGGCATTATTTTTTGGGGTGGTTTTCACACGGTGTTGGAGTGGACCAATCGTGAAGCGTTTTGTATTTCCTGTCACGAAATGCGCGACAACGTGTACGTGGAATACCGCAACACCATCCACTACCAAAATCGCACTGGGGTGAGAGCGACCTGTCCGGACTGCCATGTACCCAAAGAATGGGGTCCGAAGATGATCCGAAAAATCCAGGCCAGCAACGAGCTGTTACACAAGGCACTGGGCACGATCGACACCCCGGAAAAATTTGAGGCCAAGCGTGCCCAGATGGCTCAGCACGAGTGGGCCCGAATGAAGCGCAACGACAGCCAGGAATGCCGCAATTGCCATAACTTCACCTACATGGATTATTTTGAGCAAAACAAGCGCGCCGCTGCCGCGCACCAAACCGCCTTCAACCAGGGACAGACATGCATCGACTGCCACAAGGGCATCGCACATCGGTTGCCACAAATCGAGCAAAACATCGGCGCTGCCAAACTGACCCCTGCCAAGATGCCTCAGGCTGCGCAATGATCGCGTCAACCCGGGGCAGCATCGGCGGTGTGG
>JAURGS010000263.1 GCA_030833685.1 Rhodoferax sp.
GGCGAAGCTATTCTTTGTGTGGTTCGCCGGCGGACGTTGCGCGGTGGACGGTTGCGGTCAAGCGTGAGCGTGCCGGCCGGGGCGGCTCCATTGCGCTGGTTGAGCAGCTCGAAGTTGGTGACGAGATTGAAGCCCTGGCGCCGCAGAATTTCTTTGCTCTCAGCGAGCGGGCGCATTCGTTTCTATTCATAGCCGGCGGCATTGGCATCACGCCGCTTTTTGCCATGATTCAATACCTGCACATGAAAGGCATGGAGAACTACCGACTGATTTATTGCACACGGGAGCCGTCTGGCGCTGTGTACCGTGACGCATTGCTAGCCATAGCTGGCCCTGATCGTGTGCTGATCCACCATGATCAGGGCTCGCCAGATAAGGTATTTGATTTTTGGCCTTACCTCGAGACACCTGGTCCTGAGCACATTTATTGTTGCGGGCCAGCAGCCTTGATGGACAGCGTGCGGGATATGACGGGTCATTGGCCAACAGAGCAAATTCACTTCGAGAGCTTCTCTGGCTCACAGATGCCTGCCAGTGCAAACGAGCCTTTTGAAGTTGTTCTGAGCAGAAGCGGTCGTACGCTCAATGTGCCTGCAGACAAGAGTTTGCTGCAGGTCCTTCAGACAGCGGGTGTGCATATTGCCAGTTCGTGTGAGAGCGGCAGTTGTGGGTCATGCCGTACAGGCTTGCTCTATGGGGTGGCTCAGCATCGCGATCTGGTGCTGGACGACCATGAGCGATCGCTTGCCATCATGCCCTGTGTGTCGCGCTCGCAAAGCCCAACACTGGTACTTGACCTATGAGACGTGCTGGTTCTGTACAGCGTCTGCGTCTCGGGGTTATTGGTCTGGGCCGCGCCTTCATGCTGATGATGCCCGCTCTCAAGGGTGACCCCAGAGTTGAACTCGCGGGGGCGGCTGATCCCCGTGCCCTGGCCAGGGATCAGTTTGAGCGCGATTTCCACGCCCCAGCGTTCGAAGACCCACTTGAGATGTGTGCACGCAACGATCTCGATGCGATATACGTCGCTTCGCCGCATCCGCATCACGAAGAGCATGTGCTGATGGCGGCTGCGCAAGGCAAGCACGTCATGGTAGAAAAACCGATGGGGATTTCGGCTGCGTCCTGTACACGCATGATTGAAGCCTGTGAGCGTGCTGCAGTGCTGCTGATGGTGGGGCACAGCCACAGTTTCGATCAGCCCATTCTTCGCTGCCTGCAATGGATCCGTAGCGGTCGCTACGGCGCAGTTCGATTGCTCAGCGGCTGGAATTACACCGACTTCATGTTTCGGCCAAGGCGCGCAGATGAGTTTGATGTACAGGCAGGCGGCGGCGTTGTATTCAACCAGGCGGCACATCATGTCGATGTCGCCCGATTGCTGTGCGGCGGAAAAGTCGAGCGGGTGGATGCCTTCGTGGGCAATTGGCATCCCAGCCGGGTCAGCCACGGCGCGTACAGTGCGCTTTTGCGATTTGAGGGTGGTGCATGCGCTAACCTAACGTACAGCGGTTATGCCCATTTCAACAGCGACACCTGGATGGACGGCATTGGCGAACTGGGACGTCGGGTCGATCCTGGCAAGCATCATCAAACCATCGAGCAGCTCAAGTCGGGTTTGCAGCAAACGCAGGAAGAGCAACTCAAGCAGCAACGTTCATACGGTGCCGCGCCTCGCTCCGGCACCGAGCAGAGCCCAGTGGCCGGTCATCAGCATTTTGGGCCTCTGATTGTCAGTTGCGATAAAGCAGACCTTCGCCCGACGGCCCTGGGCATTCATGTCGACAGTGATGAGGGCTATCACTTTGAACCCTTGGCGCTTTCTACACTCGAGCGCCAAGAGGTGCTTGATGAGTTCTTGGCTGCGCTCTGGGGGGGTCGCCCTCTGTTGCATAGTGGACATTGGGGGCGCGCTACTTTGGCGGTCTGCGAATCGATCGCCAGATCGGCACAAACGCAGCAAGGCGTTCGGCCGGAGCATCAGATGGCAGTTCCGGCTGCGTGATGAGTAGCAGGTCTTCTTCCAACAGGCTGCTTGTTCAATACTGGCAAGATATCGCGCCCTCAGACCGCCTGGCCCATTTGGTTCGTGACACAGCGAGGGCTTACACCCGCGCGTTGCAAAGCCGGCTCGCGCAGCACAACATCCCTTTCAGCCATTGGCAGTTTCTGCGCATCTTGTGGCGCTTTGACGGGTTGACTCAACGCGAGTTAAGCGAGCGGGCGGGCGTGATGGAGCCAACCACTCAGGTGGTCATCAGTGCCATGGAGCAAAGAGGCTATGTGGGCCGACGACAACAGGCAGGTAATCGAAAAAACAAGCATGTCTATCTGACAGTGAAGGGGCGGGCCTTGGAGTCGGTGCTGGTGCCGCTGGCGCAGGAAACCAATGTGCTTAGCCAGCAAGGTATATCTGAGCAAGATGTTCAGGTCACCCGGCAGGTTTTGCTACGCTTGCTGGGCAACCTGGCGCAGGAAGATTCGTTACATGCTGGTTCGGCGTGATCAAAGAACTTCATGAATTTGGTATACCGGACCGGTGGGTTCACGGCGGCCGACTCCCACAGCCACGATGCCATTGAGCCAGGCGTAGCGTTGGCTGGCCGTCTCGAAAATAGGGGTCATTCGAAAGTAGTAGCTGCTGGGGTCCACTGACTCGCCCGCGTTCAGGCGTTGCATGACTTCGGCAGGCCCGTGCCGCAAACCGCGGTAAGTCATGTAAATCATGGCCTCGTCGTCTGTGCGCAGCGTGAGCCGCACGTCCAGCACCAGCACCCCGTCTGGACGCAGCAGCAACCAGTCCCCGCCGGGCGCTGCCAGAACAGTGCCTCTTAGGCGCTCGCCTTCAAAGTGGCCGCCCGCGACAGTGGCAATACGCCGACGCCCCATGGGTGTGTCGCCCAGATCCACAATCTGTGGCACGTTCAGTTGCAGATCGAACAAAGGTTTTGTTTTGAGCATGGTCGGTCTCCGCCAAAGTTTTTGTCTTCGAATCATGACACAGGGCAGACGGTCTGCTGCACCGCATGCCATGCGCAACCGATCATGCAGCAAGCGGCGCGGTAGTTGGTGCGTCAATTGATATTTTTGCTGGCCAACTTGCAGGCAAAATCAACGCGTTTGAATGATCCACTGGTGTGAGGACCGCGAATGCAAGCTTGGATATGTGACTCGCCCACGGGCGTTGATGCCCTGCGTTGGATGGAGCAGCCCACGCCTCAGCCCAAAGCAGGCGAGGTGCTTAT
>JAURGS010000264.1 GCA_030833685.1 Rhodoferax sp.
GAAAAAGTCAACGGTGGTGGCCCGGAAGAGAACAAACACAAGGTGATGTTTGAAAACCTCACGCCTTTGTTCCCTAAAGAGCAGATGAAGCTGGAGCGCGACGTCAAAAGCGACGAGAACATCACCGGACGCATCATCGACCTGATTGCCCCGATCGGCAAGGGCCAACGGGCTTTGCTGGTTGCTCCACCTAAAAGTGGTAAGACGGTGATGATGCAACATATCGCGCATGCGATCAGCGCCAATTACCCCAATAGCCACATGATGGTGCTGCTGGTAGACGAGCGCCCAGAAGAGGTCACCGAGATGCAGCGCACGGTCAAGGGTGAGGTCATTGCCTCCACCTTTGATGAACCTGCCGCGCGCCATGTGCACGTCGCCGAAATGGTTATCGAGCGCGCCAAGCGGCTGGTCGAACTCAAAAAAGACGTGGTCATCCTGCTTGACTCGATCACCCGTTTGGCCCGGGCTTACAACAACGTGGTACCTTCCTCGGGCAAGGTTCTCACCGGTGGCGTTGACGCCAACGCATTACAGCGACCCAAGCGATTTTTAGGCGCTGCACGAAACGTCGAAGAAGGCGGCTCACTGACCATTATTGCCACCGCCCTGATCGACACCGGCAGCCGCATGGACGAGGTGATTTTTGAGGAGTTCAAAGGCACGGGCAACAGCGAGATTCACCTCGATCGTCGCCTTTACGAAAAGCGTGTCTTTCCGTCCATCCAGCTCAATCGCAGCGGCACCCGACGCGAAGAACTGCTGTTACAGCCCGAAATCTTGCAAAAGACGCGTGTGTTGCGACAGTTCCTCTACAACATGGACGAGATCGAAGCCATGGAAATGGTGCTCAAGCAAATGCGAGCCACCAAAAACAACAGCGAATTCTTTGACATGATGCGCCGGGGCGGCTAAGCACCAAGAATTCGGTCGGCAAGAGTCCTTCAATCTCCTATAATCCTCGGTTTTCAGCGTCAAGTACGAGCGCCTTTACATTGCACAGTGGTTTGTGCAAGGGCGAACGCGGCTAGCGCATTTGACGGAGCCCCCATGAAAGAAGGTATTCACCCAAACTACCGTGAAGTTGTTTTTCACGATCTCTCTAACGGTTTTCAGTTCGTAACTCGCTCTTGCGTCAGCGCCAAAGAAATGGTCAAGCTCGATGACGGCCGCGAGTTGCCGCTGTACAAGTTAGACACATCGAGCGAATCGCATCCTTTTTACACCGGGACGCAAAAATCGGTGGACAACATGGGCGGTCGCGTAGAGCGCTTTCGTAACCGCTTCGGCAAGACGGCTGCCAAGTAAGAGAAAGTCAACAGACCAAGAGGCAGCCTGGCGTCAGCCGTGCTGCCTTTTTTTATTTCTAAGAAAATTTCGGCACGATGCAACCCTCGCCAGCGATCGTCGCGCAAGACGCCGTCAGACGACTGCCCAGGTGGGCGCTTTGGCTGTGTTGCCTTGCCTATGTGCTGGCTGGTTTTTTAGGGCGACAAGCCTGGCGAAACCCGGACATCAGCGCACTGGGGGTGATGTCCGAATTGGCCAGCGGTGACACGTCATGGCTTTCACCCACACTGGCGCAAATTCAGCCTGAGGTTGACGCCCTCTTACCCTATTGGATCGGCGCTGTTGGCATCGCGCTCAAGCCTGACTGGATCAGCCCTGATATGGCAGCACGTCTGCCCTTCATGGTTCTGCTCCTGGTCACTTTGGCGGCGACCTGGTACGCAAGCTATCACCTCGCCCGAAGCCCGATGGCCCAACCAGTGAGTTTTGCCTTTGGCGGCGAAGCGCACCCGATCGACTACGCTCGCGCCATCGCTGACGGCTCCGTACTGGCCTGCATTGCCTGCCTGGGGCTGGCCCAACTGGGCCATGAGACCACACCGGCGTTGGTGCAGTTGTGCGCCACAGCAACGCTGCTCTATGCCATGGCCAGTCTTCGCCAAAGAGGGTTCATGGCCATCGTCATAGCCTCTTTAAGCATGCTGGCTTTGACCTTGTCGGGCGCGCCCACCCTGGCCCTGCTTTTGGGCGGTGGGGCAGGCGTGCTGCAACTGCTGGCGTCAACCAGTGACGCTAAGCCCTCTGAGCGTCCCTGGCTCGCGTTTTGGTTGATCCTGGCCATCATCGGGGTCAATGTGGCCCTTGCACAGGGCTTGGATTTGTGGCGCTGGCGCATTGCAGACACACCTGACGAATGGGACAACTGGCGACGTTTGGGTCAACTGTGGGTCTGGTTTACCTGGCCTGCCGGTCCATTGGTGCTGTGGGCGCTTTGGAAATGGCGACGCCAATGGATCAGCAGACATATAGCCGGTCTTCATATCCTTCTGCCTTTGTGGTTTGTGCTGGTGTGTTCACTCTCAGCCATCCTCACATCTGCATCTGATCGATCCTTGCTGCTTGCGCTGCCAGCAATGGCCAGCCTGGCCGCCTTCGCACTGCCAACGCTACGGCGCAGTGTCGCGGCCCTCATTGACTGGTTCACACTGATTTTTTTTACCGGAAGTGCATTGATCATCTGGGTAGTCTGGTTGTCCATGCAGACCGGCCTGCCTGCCCAACCCGCCAGAAATGTGGCTCGCTTGGCTCCAGGCTTCGTTCATGAGTTCTCCTGGGGCTTGTTCGTATTGGCGGTCTTCGCTACCGTGAGCTGGCTGGTCCTGATCCGTTGGCGCATTGGTCGCCACCGAACGGCGTTGTGGAAAAGCCTGGCATTACCGGCAGGCGGCGCGGTGACCTGTTGGGTTTTACTGATGACCCTGTGGCTCCCACTGCTCGACTACGCACGCTCCTATCAGCCCATGGCGACGCGAGTCATTGAGCTCATCGGGCCGGCTGACAAATGTGTGGCGATGCAAGGACTCAAACAGAGCCAAATCGCCGCCTTACAGCTTATTGGTCACTACCGCCTGAAGCCTTTGCAGGCGCAAAGCGCTTGCCCCTGGCTGATTGTGGCCGCCCCGGGACTGGCCGTTTCCTTGCAAGGGCAATCTGACAATTGGACGCTACGCGGCACTGCAGGGCACCCTGCCAGCAAAAACGAGCAATTGTTTATTTACCGGCGTTGACGCCACGAGCGTTTGCGCGCACCCGCTGTGCCGGAAAGTTCAGTGTGAACGTAGACCCCTGACCGACGGTGCTGGCTATTTCCAGTCTGGCCTCATGGCGTTGTGCAACGTGCTTGACAATTGCCAGTCCCAGGCCGGTTCCGCCCGTCTCTCGCGAGCGGCTCCG
>JAURGS010000265.1 GCA_030833685.1 Rhodoferax sp.
GTAGACGCCCTAAGTAGGGCGCAACAAAATTAGCCCCTAGCCCCTGTGCCCATAACAACTGCACAGGGTTGGCCAAGCCCGTCAACAAAATTGGCACGCCTTCAGACCTGAGGGCTCGCGCCAGATCTTCCCATTGGGGATGACAGGGCAGTTTCATGGTCAAGCCCAACTGAGACTGCTGCGCCAAACGGGTCAATTGGGTGGCCCAATCCATCGACAATTGGAGCTCAGGGCTTGGCAACTGCAGCATCAATTCAGCCATACCAGCAGATACGGCCTGCTCAAGCAATTGGCAATAGCTACCCAGAGAAACTGGCAAACCAGCCTGCTTCACCAAAGTCGGGTTGGTGGTGACGCCTTGCACAGGCGGAGCTCCCGGTGGCAATTTCCACTGCTCGCAATCCGCGCTGTCGAGAAATAACTTCATATGGTCGAGGGCACGGCACACTTCTCCCTGCAGGGTGTCAGCGGCCATCAAAAGGCGCTAAGAACCGTTATTGTCCATCTGTTCAAACCTGCAACAAGCAAGGCGCCGAGCAGACGCAAGTTAGCATACGGTTAAAGCGTGCACTGGCCTGAATAGCGATCCACTCAGGCTCGCGCCCCGGGTTTTAAAAAGCGGCGCTCTTCACAAAGCTAACTAGCCTTAAGCGAAGATTGCCATCGGCTACTGACACGACACCTATCCAATTTCAACGCGCTTGATGATGACTGTACCTCTTTATGTGCTCGGTGAAGCGCTGATGGATTGCATCAGCCAAGACGACGGCAGGCTGCTACCGCTCATGGGCGGCAGCCCCTACAACATGGCGCGCGCGGCGGCTCAGCGGGGAGCCCAAGTGCATTACTTGAACGCCTTGTCATCAGACCGGTTCGGGGACCAATTGAGTGCGCAGCTGTGCGCAGACGGCGTGCAGGTGCAATCCCAGCGCAGCGCGTATCCCACTTCACTTGCCGTGGTCCAACTCACCCAAGGCCAAGCAAGCTATGGCTTTTACAGAGAGGGCATCGCCGATCGTGACTACCAGGTTAGCGAAGTCCTGGCGGCTCTTCGAGGCGTCGAGCCCGGCATTTTTCACACGGGCTCCTTGATGCTGGTGCCACCAGAACATGAAAAAATTCTTCAGTTGCTTGGCGAGTTGCGCGCCTCGGGCTGGACGATCAGCATCGACATCAATTTGCGACCCAAACTGGCCAAGGACTTGTCACAGTACTGCCGGGCAGTGCAGGCCGTCATGCCGCTGGCTCATTGGCTAAAAGCCAGCGAGGAAGACCTTCAGACCTTGGGCTACGAACTAAAAAGACCCGATCAGGCCTATGCAGTGGCCCAAAAACTGCGTGCGCTGGGCATAGAGCGCCTTGCCGTGACACTGGGGGCCGAAGGCGCGCTGCTGGACGTGCAGGGCAATCAATCTTTTCAGACGGTCCCTGCCGTGGCCGTACTTGACACCGTGGGCGCTGGCGATACGTTCTGGGGTAACTGCGTAGCCGAGTGGACACTTTCTGCTACCAACGCAAAAGATACGGTGTCCAGCACGCTGCGAAACGCCATGGCCGCCGCAGCCATCAATTGCACTCGGCAAGGGTGTCAGCCGCCAAGTTGGTCTGAAACGCAAGCCTTTTTGTCGCGAGCCTGACCGCGCCTGCTGAGAGGTCGCTTGCTATTCTTGGGTTAAGGCACGCTACTGAGAAAGTGACGCCCGGGATAATGCAGCTGTCAAAAAATTAACCACACGTATTCGTATGAACATCACTAAAGACACCGCGGTGACACTGGCTTACAAAGTTACAGACGAAAAAGGCGCTGCGCTGGACAGCGGTCATCTCTCTTACCTGCACGGCGGATACGACAACATTTTTCCAAAGGTAGAAGCGCTGCTTGACGGTCAGGGACTGGGTTTTAGCGGCGCGATCGGTTTGGCGCCTGTGGACGCCTTTGGCGAGCGCGACGAGAGCTTGGTGCAGACGATTCCCAAAAGCGAGTTCCCGCCCGGTGTCAAAGTCGGTGGCCAGTTGCGCGGGCGCACGCCAGATGGGCGCGAGCAGGTGTTCAACGTGCTCAAAATCAAAGGACCTGTCGTCATGCTGGACGGCAACCACCCTCTGGCCGGCAAAACCATTCGCTTCCAATGCAAGGTAACCGCCGTTCGCATTGCAAGTGCCGAGGAAATTACCCACCGGCACGTGCATGGCGAACACGGCCATCACCACTGACCGCTACACCCTATGCCCGCGTCAACGCCAGACCTACCCCACCCCAACCGTCGCCATGCATTGAGTCGCCTGGCGGGGCTGGCCACCGTGATGGCCGTGGGCAGTGGTCTGGGCGCCTGCTCTACCGCCGCACCCAAAGGCGTGGAAGTCGTCAAGCCTTTTGACGTGCGGCGTTACGCTGGACTTTGGTATGAGATCGCCCGACTTGACCACTCGTTCGAGCGCGGGCTCTCCAGAGTCACAGCCAATTATTCCCTGCAAGGCGACGGCAGTATCCAGGTGGTCAACCGCGGGTTCGACTCAGAGAAGCAAAAATGGAAAGAAGCTGAGGGCGTTGCCAAGTTCATAGGCCCATCGGATACGGGCTCGCTCAAGGTTTCATTCTTCGGGCCTTTTTACGGCGGCTACCATGTGATCGCGCTCGACAGCAACTACCAGTGGTCGATGGTGATCGGGCCCGACACCAGCTACCTGTGGATTCTGTGCCGCCAGCAGCAGTTACCCCCTGGCGTCAAAGAGCCGTTGCTCAACCAAGCGCGCAGCCTGGGCGTTCAAACCGAGGCGCTGATCTGGGTTGACCAGCGCGAGTCCTCATAGGCGCGGGGCCGGGCGCCCCAATCCCATGCGCTAGCCACCGCACTCAGGCGGCACGGCGCTGCAAGATCTCAAAAGCCGGCAAGGTCTTGCCTTCCAGCACTTCAAGAAAGGCGCCTCCCCCGGTTGAGATGTAACCGACGTTTTTCTCGATGCCGTACTTAGCGATCGCCGCCAGCGTATCGCCGCCACCTGCGATTGAAAACGCGCTGGATTCGGCAATCGCACGCGCGATGGCGCGGGTACCCCCTTCAAAGGCCGCAAACTCAAACACGCCGACTGGTCCGTTCCAGACGACCGTACCGGCCGCCTTGAGCTGCGCGGCCAGTCGGGCTGCAGTTTTGGGCCCGATGTCGAGAATCAGATCATCCTCGTCAACCGCGCTGGCCGGCTTGACCGTGGCTGTCGCATCCGCT
>JAURGS010000266.1 GCA_030833685.1 Rhodoferax sp.
CGCGACAAAGAAAATCATCAAGGCGATGAAAAAGCCCACCAGGCTTGAGAGCACCACCAAGGCAGCAAGCCATCCCAGGCTGGTCCACAAGCCGGCATGGCCTTTGACTTCCGGGTTGTACTCGCCATCGGCAAAGAGCAAGTCGGTCTCTGGGCGCAAGCGCATTTGCACCAGCATGATCAAGGCGCACAACACCAGCACCACGGCGAAAAACGCAGGCACCACCATGTCGGTAACGCGGGTGATTTGCCAAGCGTCCACAAAAGACACCACGCCGTAAGCCAGTACCACCAAGGTAAACAACACCGGTGCGCGCTTGGCGCCCGTGGCGACTTCCCCCTCAGACATGATCAGCTTGGCCTGCTTGATGCCCAGGTACACCGACACCACTGTGATCACTAGCAGCACCAGAACAATTGGTGTGAACAAATAGCCCATGCCCTCGGCAAAGCTGGCATTGAAGCGGTGGGTGGCAATCTGGAAGGCCTGGTTGGTGTAAATCTCGATCTGATTGGACAAGACAAAGCCAATCAAAAAAGCAGGCCGCGACCACTCGAAGCGGCGCAAAAACACGCCGACCACGCCAACACACAGCAAGGCGACCAGGTCTGAGAGCTCTTGTCCTGATTGAAAGGCGGCAAAAGCAATCATCATGAACAGGTAGGGCGCCAGCAGCACGAAGCGCACTGTGGTCAAGCGCGCAATCCAGGGCGCTAGAAAAATGCACAAGCCCGCGCCAACCACATTGGCCAGCGCCAGCGACCACACCATGGTGTAGGTGATGTTGAGGTCATCGGTGATCATGCGCGGCCCAGCCTCGTAGCCCAGCAAGGCCATGCCGCCAATAAAAATCGCCATCGAACCCGAGCCTGGAATGCCAAACAAGAGTGTTGGGATCAGCGCGCCACCCTCTTTGGCGTTGTTGGAGCTCTCAGGCCCAATCACGCCACGGATATCGCCTGAGCCAAAGCCCGCCTTGTCCTTGGAAGATTGCACCGTGTGACCATAGGCGATCCAGTCCACCACCGAGCCGCCCAAGCCTGGAATCACGCCCACGATCACGCCAATGACCGCGCAGCGCAGCGACAGCCAGCGGCTGATCCACCAGTCGCGCAAGCCCTGGCGCCAACCAGCACCCAGCTTGGCGTCTTTGGCAATAGAGGTGCCCTGGCGCAACAGGGACACGATCTCAGGAATCGCGAACACGCCCAGGCCCACGATGACCAGTTTCAAGCCATCGTAAAGGTAAGGGTAGTCGTAAGAGCTCATGCGCGCGGACCCGCCTGCACCGGCCGCGCCGATCGTGCCCACCAGAATGCCCAGCGCGGCTGAGGCAAGGCCCTTTAGGGGAACCCGGCCAGCGAGCACGGCCACCATGGACAGGCCCAGTGCAGTCATCATGAGCATTTCGGGCAGGCCAAACGCCAGGACGATTGGGCGTGCCACCAACACAAACATCGACAACACCATCGCGCCGAACAAGCCACCAAAGAGGGAGGCAACAAAAGCGGCTGACAGCGCACGCGCCGCCTGACCTTTGCGTGCCAGGGGAAAGCCATCGAGCACCGTGGCCTGGGATGCGGCAGAGCCCGGAATGCCCAGCAACACACTGGAGAACGTGTCTGAGGTTGGAATCACCGCGATCAAGCCGACCATCATGGCCAGGCCCGACACAGGATCCATGCCGTAAATAAAGGGTAGCACCAGGCTCAAGCCCGCGATGCCGCCCAGGCCAGGAAAGATGCCCACCGCCATGCCCAGTACCACGCCACCGACCAGATAGGCCAGTTGCATTGGATGAAAGATCAGATCGAAGGCGCTGCCCAGAGCTTGTATGGCCGTTGCAAGACTATCCATGGCGCATCACTCCCTCTTCAGGCGACGAAAAAAAACACTGCCACGCGTGCACGTGGCAGTGTTGTCTGACACATGCTTAGAGCTTGACCTTGTAATCGTCCATGAGCCACTTGCGTACATAGGCGCGTGCCTCATCGTCCACATCAATGGCTTGGTCCATGGCATTTTGGGCTGCCTTATTGACCATCTGCGGATAAATACCCTGGCTCTTTTCTGAAATCTTGGCAAAGTCTGGTGCTTTGGTCACGCGCTCAAAAGCCTTCCGATAAGTCTCGACCACATCGGGCTTGGCGTCACGCGGCAGAAAGACCATTTTTTGCGCCGCAAATCCAGCGACGAAAAATGCCTTCCACGCTTTCCAGCCCGGGCCGCTGGGCTCTTTGCCCAGCTGCTTGGCGAGCACTTCTTTGAAGGTTGGAATATTGGGGAAGGTTGGGTCGCGCACGATGTTGCCGTTATCGTCCAGCGCGCCCCAGGTCATCATCGGCACGGCCTTACCCGAAGCCACCAAGGGCTCGACCTTGCTGATGTAGGCCGAGGAGGTCTGGTAGTCGATATTGGCCTCGCCGCGTTCAAACATCAAGCGTCCGTCACCGCGGCCCTTGACGCCAAACACAGGCTCAACCGTCATGCCCAAGAGCTTCCAAGCCAGCAACGGCACCAAATCCAGCGAGGTCGCACCTTGCGAGCCATAAATGAATTTCGTTCCCTTTAGCGCGTTGGGGTCAGCTGCGAATTTCTTACCCAGATCCGCCGGCAAATAAGCGACACCGCCCGTTGCCGAAGCCAAGGTCACCTGCCAGCCCTTGTACTCATAACGCACACGGGGGTCGCCCAGCAAATAGGGAAACTGGGTCGAGCCCGACGTGCCGAACAAGGTCAGCCCATCGTCTTTTTGTTTCTCGAACCAATTAGCGCCTTTGGTCGAGCCCGCACCGGGCATGTACTTGACCAGCACTTGTGGATTGCCAGGCAAGGCTTTGCTCAGGAGTGGTGCGTAAAAATTGGCCCACTCAGCTGAGCCACCGGTTTCGGCAAATGGAATCACGAACTGAACGGTCTTGCCCGCCAAGTTCAGTTCGGCGGACTGAACGGGCGCCATCACAGCACCCAAAGCCAGGGCCACTAGCGCAAATCCCCGTTTGGTGCTTGCAGAAAAAATATTCACGGCTTGCTCCTTGAATTGTTGTCATGACTGGGTGCCGCGGCGATCTCTCCGGTGGCACCATCGCACGTGGCGACAAGTCATTCTAGGTCACGGCCCAAGGCGGCTCGGCGGGCCGAAAGTGTATAGGCTCGCTCGGTGCAACAGCCCCCGCTGGGCCAAGTTGCGCATGAGCGCGCGCACCCCAAAGCGCCATGGG
>JAURGS010000267.1 GCA_030833685.1 Rhodoferax sp.
AGGCAGGAGCCGGCCACAAGTTTCAGTCAGTTATTTCAGAACAAATCTAGCGGTAGCCTGCTTCCCGCCAGAAGAAACGACCGCTACGACTTTTGTGCCAGGACTCACTTTGAAATTGCCCAACGCTTCCAACTTGTCTCCGCTTGCCTTGAGTTCGACCTCTTGCTTCTCTGTGCCGCTTAGTAGCGTCAGCTTAGCAGTAGTTTTCGATACATCCACAGGCTTGCCATGGTCCCGGACAAACAGCCGCAGCGCGGTGGGATTGGCGACCAGTTCGTAGTCGATATCCTTGACTGTGACCAGAACGCCGCCGTGCATGGGCTTGTGTTCTGTATCACTGGGACCCGCCCATGCAGAATTGCTGAGCGACAAAATCAAACTGATCATGAGGGCGAAAATTTTCATAGGAGTTCCTTTTCGTGTGAGTCAATCAAAAAATGTCAAAACGCCTCGGCGTCCTTTTCCTCTAAAAGCGCTTGAGCAGGCTTTCGCCCAAACAGCCAGAACATGGCGGGTGTGAGGAATGTGTCCAGCAGGGTGGAGCTGATCAGCCCTGAAAAAATGACCACCGCTACCGGATGCAAGACCTCCGTGCCTGGACGCTCAGCTTCGAAAAGCAAGGGCGCCAGAGCGAAAGCGGTCACCAAAGCGGTCATCAAGACCGGGCTCAAGCGCTCCAGTGATCCCCGCAAGATCAATTGCGTGTTGAAGGCCTCTCCTTCAAAGCGCATGAGGTTGATGTAGTGGCTCACCTTCAGGATTCCGTTACGCACGGAAATTCCAGCCAGTGTGATGAAGCCAATCAGTGCTGCAACCGACAGGGGTTGCCCAGACAGCCACAAGCCCAGCACAGCGCCTACCAGTGCTAGCGGAATATTCACCATGATCAGCCCCGAGAGCACGACGGACTTGTAGCGGCTGTAAAGCACCACAAACATCAAAACCACGGAGATCACGGACAACAGTGCGATCAGTCGAGAGGCCTCCTCTTGCGCCTGGAACTGCCCGCCCAGGGTGATGAAGTAGCCCTCGGGCAAGCGCGATTCAGAGACTACTTTGCGGATGTCGACAATGACCTCCGACAGCGGACGACCTGAGGCGTTAGCAGAGATCACGATTCGACGCTTGCCGTTGTCGCGGCTGATCTGGTTGGGGCCATCGGCATCCTCAATCAAGGCGATCTTGGACAGTGGCACCCTGCCAGAAGGGGTCTCAATCAGCATTTGTCCCAGACCTTCGAGCGATCGTGCAGACTCAGGCAGTCGTACCACCAGTGCAAACCGTCGTCCGCCTTCCATGATCTGGGTGACTCTTTCACCCTCGACCAGCGATTGCAGCGTCGAGAGCACTTGCGAGCCGGACAAACCATATTGAGCCGCAGCCGCGTAGTCCACCCGAACCTTGATCTGGGGTGCAAGGACCTGTTTTTCGATTTGCAAGTCCGCAATGCCCTGAATGTTGGCCAGTCGGGATCTCAGTGCATCCGCCTGGCCCCGCAGCACATCCAGGTCTTCGCCAAAAATCTTGATGGCGATTTGAGATCGAACTCCAGAAAGCATGTGATCAATCCGGTGAGAGATCGGTTGCCCCACTTCAATAGATGCAGGCAAGTTGACCAGACGCGCGCGGATGTCCGCCCGGACTTCGTCCATCGAGCGGGTCAACTCTCCGGCGGGCTTGATGCCCACGTCCAACTCGCTGACATGGACGCCTTCGGCGTGCTCATCCAACTCAGCGCGCCCACTGCGTCGACCCACATGAACAACTTCAGGCACCTGCTTGACCAGAATTTCGGCCTGGCGAGCCAGGGCTGACGACTCCGTCAGGGTGACGCCCGGGTTGAGACGCAAGCCCACCAGAAGCGTGCCCTCATTGAAAGGGGGCAGGAATGTGGTGGGGAAGAAGGGGACCGCAACAGCCGCCAAGACCACGGCGGCACCGGCGCTGGCCAGGGCTGCGCGAGGTTTGTCCAGAACCAGTTGAAGCCCACTCTTGTACCGATTCTTGAGCCACGCCAGGACCTTGGTGTCGCCATGGTCCAGATTCTTCATACGGGGCAGCAAGTAGTAGCTCAGCACGGGGGTCACCGTGACCGACACCAGCAAGGATGCCAGCGTGGAGACAATGAAGGCGATGCCCAGTGGCACAAACAGTTTTCCCTCTAGGCCCGGCAGCGCAAACAGCGGCAGAAACACCAGCACGATGATGACCGTCGCGTAGAGGATGGCGGAGCGAACCTCCATAGATGCCTTGGCCACGAGTTGCAGCAAGGGCAGACGGTTATTGGCGTCCTTTGCACGATCCTCTTTCAAGCGGCGAAGGATGTTTTCCACATCCACCACGGCATCGTCCACCAGACCGCCGATCGCGATCGCCAATCCCCCCAGAGTCATCGTGTTGATCGACAGGCCAAAATACTTGAACACCAGCGCGGTAATGAAAATCGACACCGGAATGGCGGTGAGCGCGATGATGGTCGGGCGAACTGTTCCCAGAAAAAAGAACAGAATCGCCGCCACAAATACCGACGCGCCTATCAGTTTGCCTTGCAGCGTGGAGATTGACGCCTCGATGAAGCTGGCCTGACGGAACGTGACGCGAGGAGCTTCCATCCCTTCAGGCAACGATGCCTTCAGGCCGACGATCGCCTCTTCAATGGACTTGGTGAGTTTGGTGGTGTCTGCAGTAGGCTGCTTTTGAACCCCCAGGATGACAGCCGGTTTGCCCTCGTATCCCGCATCGCCACGCTTGATGGCTGGGGCAAAGGTCACCTCCGCGATTTGCCTGAGCAAAATGGGTTGCCCGTTTTTGGCGGCGATCGCCAAATTGCGCAAATCATCAAGCCGGGAGGTTCGCCCCAGGTTGCGGATGAGGTACTCACGGCCATTGAGTTCAAGAAAGCCCCCTGACGTGTTGGCCGAGAAGCTGCGCAGCGCGGCTTCCAACTGGTCCAGCGAGATTCCGAGGTCAGACATGCGCGCAGTGCTGGGCTGCACTTGAAACTGCCGCACTTCGCCACCGATGGGGATGATTTGTGCGACGCCCGGAATGGTCATCAAACGGGGACGCAGAACCCAGTCGGCGTACTCACGAACTGCCATCGGCGAAATCTTTTGCGGATCGACCGGGATGGCGATCTGCATGATTTCGCCCATGATGGAACTGATCGGACCCATGCGAGGCGTGATGTTGGCAGGCAGACCTTGC
>JAURGS010000268.1 GCA_030833685.1 Rhodoferax sp.
TTTTTTGTGAGCAACTCGGAGAGAAACGCTTTCGCGCGACCCAGCTGTTTCGCTGGATACACCAAAAAGGCGCGTCGGACTTTGACGCAATGAGTGACCTGGCCAAATCCCTGCGCGAGAAGCTGCGGGGTTGTGCAAGGGTGCAGGCCTTACCGGTGGTCTCGCAACAGGCATCGACCGACGGAACCATCAAGTGGTTATTCGATGTCGGCGCTGGCAATGCCATCGAGACCGTGTTCATTCCTGAGGATGACCGAGGCACGTTGTGCATCTCGTCGCAGGCGGGTTGTGCGATGGGGTGTCGCTTTTGCTCGACTGGGCATCAAGGGTTTAGCCGCAATCTCAACACTGGCGAGATCGTCGCGCAGCTTTGGTACGCCGAACATTTTTTGCGCAAGCACCTGGGGCGCCAAGAACGGGTAATTTCGAATGTGGTCATGATGGGTATGGGTGAGCCGCTGCAGAACTTTCGGGAACTGGTGCCGGCCCTGCGCGTGATGCTTGACGACAATGGCTACGGGCTGTCTCGTCGCCGCGTCACGGTGTCAACCTCAGGCGTTGTGCCCATGATCGACAAGCTGGCCCTGGAGTGTCCGGTCGCCCTGGCTGTCTCCTTGCATGCCCCTACTGACGCCTTGCGCGATCATTTGGTGCCCTTGAATCAGAAGTACCCGATCGATGAGCTCCTCGCTGCGTGCAGGGCTTACCTGGCGCATGCGCCACGCGACTTCATCACCTTCGAGTATTGCATGCTCGACGGTGTCAATGACGCCGATGAACAGGCCTATGCGCTTCTCGAGCGAATGGGGAAAACCCCGGCTGAGCGCGGGTGTTGTAAGTTCAATTTGATTCCCTTTAACCCATTTCCTGCCTCTGGCTTAAAGCGGTCAGTGCCAGAGCGGGTTCAGCGATTCGCTGGCATATTGAGCCAGGGCGGCGTGGTCACGACGGTGCGCAAAACCCGCGGCGACGATATTGATGCGGCATGTGGCCAGCTTGCTGGCGATGTACAAGACCGCACGCGTGCCGCTGAGCGTATGGCGCGCCAGCGTGAAGTGATGATGACCAGAGTGTGAGGACTTGCATGCAAAGCACACCCCATCAAGCACGATCTACCTTAGGCCTGGCCTTTCGCTGGATCGTCGGGTGTTGTGTGCTGGCAATAGCGGGTCTTGCCGGCTGCGCCACAAGCAGTGGTGGCGGGGATTCGGCCTCTGTCGCCCAAGATATCGTTACGGATTCGGACCGAAGCCCAGAGCGCAAGCGTGCGGCCATTCGACTTGAGCTGGCACTGGCGTACTTTCAGGAGGGTAAAAACACGATCGCCCTGGACGAAGTCAAGCTGGCGCTGGCCGCTGACCCGAGCTACTTTGACGCTTATAACGTGCGGGGATTGATCTACATGGCCCTTAACGACCAGGCCCTGGCTCAGGCCAGTTTTACCAAAGCCCTGGGTTTGCGCCCCAAAGACCCTGACGTACTGCACAACCTGGGTTGGTTAAAGTGCCAGCAAGGTCAATTCGGCCAGGCGATAGCCCATTTCGAAGAAGCGCTGGCCAACCCGCAATACGGCGCTCGCGCCAAAAGTCTGATGACCTTGGGTCTGTGCCAAATTCGCGCTGGCCTGAAACCGCAAGCGGAGGCCAACTTACTCAAGGCTTATGAGTACGATGCCGGCAATCCCGTCACGGGTTTTAATTTGGCCACCCTGATGTTTGAGCGAGGAGATCTGCAGCGTGCGCGTTTTTATATTCGCCGCCTGAACAACAGTTCATTGGGCAATGCGGAATCGATGTGGCTGGGTATCCGAATTGAGCAGCGCTTAGGTAACACCGAGGCCGTTTCGCAGCTTGGACTTCAGCTGGAAAAACGGTTTACTGACTCACCGCAAACGGCGTTGTGGCGGCGAAGGGCGTTCGATGAGTGACGAATTCACCGCCAGAGCAGGACTGGGCGAGGCAGGACAAGCTGCTGGTCCAGCACACACGACCGCCAGCCCCGGGGCGATGTTGCGTCAGGCCAGGCAAGCCCAAGGCCTGCACATCGTGCACTTGGCCGCTATGCTCAAAGTGCCACCGGCACGTCTGGAGTCCCTCGAAGCCGACCGCTATGACGACTTGCCGGACATGGTTTACGCCAGGGCGCTTTTTGGCAGCGCATGCCGATGCATGAAAGTGGACCCGGCACCGATGCTGGCCCTGTTGCCCCTGCCTGGCGCGCCGGGTTTGCCGGCGCAAAGCGCTCAATTGAACCAAACCTTTGAGGATACGCACGGCCGCGGCAGAATGTTCGCTGGCTCCTGGAAGACCAGACCGCTGACGGCTCTTGTGGGGCTGGTGATCGTCGCCATTGCGCTCGTGGCGTTTTGGCCTGAGCAATCGCAGCAAGCTGACCTGGACACGAACAAGGCCGTGCAAGCTGAACCGGTTGCGGGCAGCCCAGCCTCTGAGTCGCCCACGGCGACGACATCGGTTCTGGCTAGCCCCCCAACAACACCCGATCTGGCCGGCGCAGGTGCATCTGGGTCAATGCCTGCGCCCGCGCCGAACAGCGCCCCTGTGCCTGCGGGTGCCGTGGCACCCGGCGCTTTGCCAGTGCAGCCATTGCCCCCGCCCGCCGCCCATGGGGCCAGCGACGCCAAGAGCTTGCTGAGCCTGACTTTCAAGGGTGAAGTTTGGTTTTCGGTGACCGATGCCAACGGCGTTGTACAGCTTCAACGCACCGCAAGTCCTGGCGAGGTGGTTAATGTGAATGGTCCGGGGACGTTGTCGGTGGTGATTGGCCGGGCCAATTTGGTCGAGGTGCAGGTACGCGGCGCGGCTTGGCCTCTGGGCGAGTGGACCCGTGGCAATGTGGCCCGTTTTGAGGTGAAGTGAGGTGCCCATGTCCAGAACGACGGATGAGCCCATGGTGCACAAGCGAACGAGGCAGGCACAGGTGGTTTGGGGAAACCGGGTGGTGACTGTGGGTGGTGGTGCGCCCGTGCGCATTCAGTCCATGACTAACACGGATACCGCCGACGTGATTGGCACGGCCGTCCAGATCAAAGAGTTGGCGATAGCGGGCTCGGAGATGGTTCGCTTGACAGTCAATACGCCTGCAGCAGCGATGGCCGTTGCACCCATTCGCGAGCAGCTTGACCGCATGGGCATCGATGTCCCCTTGGTTGGAGACTTTCATTACAA
>JAURGS010000269.1 GCA_030833685.1 Rhodoferax sp.
GCTCCGCTGTTAATCCCGCATGTTCTCGTTGACGACGCCGAGCAGAATTGCCGCGAGTGGGAAAACGCCGGTGGCTTAGCAATCTGCTACAGCGCCATGGACCGCGCGATTGAGCGCATTAAGTCAATTTAAACAGGAGACAACCATGAAGCGATTTTTCCAGACTGTAGGTTTTGTGGCCATTGTGGCCATGGCGGCTCCTCTGGCCGCACAAAATAAAATGAATCTGTCCATTGGTACCGGGGGCACCGGCGGGGTTTATTACCCAATGGGGGGCGGCATTGCCGCTGCCTTGTCTAAGCATGTGCCTGGGATGGAGGCTACCGCTGAGGTGACGGGCGGTTCGGTCGACAACCTGAAACTTGTCGGCAGCGGCAAGCCCTATATCGGTCTGTCGATGGTGGACGCCAGCCTGGATGCCTATAACGGCCAGGGCAAATTCGCTGGCAATAAGGTCCCGGTGCGCACGCTGATGATCCTCTACCCCAACCGCATGCACGTGGTTTCTGTTGAGGGCCGGGGCGTCAACAGCATTGCTGACCTTAAGGGTAAGCGTGTTTCGACGGGTTCGCCAGGAAGTGCGACCGAAGTGATGGCGTTTCGCGTGATCGAGGCTGCCGGCCTGGATAAAGACAAGGACATGCAGCGTCAGCGCTTGGGTGCGTCTGAGTCGGTCAACGCCATCAAAGACGGGAAGATTGACGCCTTTTTCTGGGTTGGTGGTCTGCCAACGGCTGCAGTGACCGATCTGGCTAACACTCCGAACACCAAGATCAGGATGGTTGACCACACGGATCTGGTGCCGGCAATGAACAAGAAGTATGGCAACCTCTATGTGGAAGATAGCATCCCGAAGGAAACCTATAGCGGCATGGCTGCTGACAACAAACAGGCTACCGTGATGAACATTCTGGTTGCCAACGCCAGCATGGATGACCAGACCGCGTACAACATCGTCAAGACGATTTTTGACAAACGTGATGATTTGATCGCTGTGCATAAAGAAGCGCGCAACTTCAAGCTTGAGAACCAGAAGGCAGCAGCTTCGCCCATTCCTTTTCACCCGGGTGCGGTTAAGTACTTCGCCGAGCGCGGTGTGAAGATTCAATAAAACATTGATCAAGACGAACCCCGCTGAGCCAGCGGGGTTTTTTTCAATGGCTCGCTTTTGGGCCAGGAGTGATTTTGAGAGCGTGTAGGGAATGAAAGATCAAGACAATATCGATCAGGCTTCAGAGCCGTTGATTAGCGATGAGGCCCTCAGAAAAGCCGAGGAGTACATCGAGGAAGAAGAGGGCGCGGTTAATCGCCTCAGTGGCCCCTTGTCAGCTTTCATCACGTTTGCGGCGGTGGCGATGTCGGCCTTTCATTTGTACACCGCGTACGGCATTGTTGCCACCCAGACTCTGCGCCCGCTTCACGTCGCCATGGTGCTGTTTCTGGCCTTTCTGGTGTTTCCCGTGGCACAACGCTATCGGCATCGCATCATGTGGTGGGACTGGGGATTGGCGCTGCTGTCAGTGGCCGTTGCCTGCTACCTGATCCAGGGCGGTGATGATTTCACTGACCGTAACACCATGCCCAATCAATGGGATATCTTTTTCGGGGTCGCGTTGATTCTCATGGTGATGGAGGTGATGCGCCGGACCAACGGCTGGATCATGCCCATCATCACGACCGCATTCATTCTTTATGCCTTGTTGGGTGCCTATCTGCCAGCACCTTGGACGCACAAGGGTTATGAAGTCGGGCGTCTGGTTGGGCACATGTACATGACGCTCGAAGGTATTTACGGTGTGGCAGTCGATGTGTCCTCATCGCTCATTATTTTGTTCACCATATTCGGCGCATTTTTGCAGTATTCGGGCGCAGGCAAGTTCTACATTGATTTTTCATTCTCGGCCATGGGGGGTAAACCCACGGGTGCAGGCCGTACCGTTGTCATGGCTTCTTTCCTGTTGGGCGGTCCTTCTGGCTCGGGGGTGGCGACAACCGTGACCCTGGGGGCGGTGGCATATCCGATGCTGGCCAAGGCCGGCTATGAGAAAAACGCAGCAGGTGGTTTGCTGTCTGCCGGCGGCCTGGGCGCGATCATTTCACCACCCGTGCTGGGGGCAGCAGCCTTTCTGATTGCTGAATTTCTGAAGATTTCCTATCTGGACGTACTGTTGATGGCCTGCATCCCGACGGTGCTGTTTTATCTGGCGCTGTTTCTGATGGTCGAAATTGATGCGCGCAAGTACCACATGGGTAATTTGAAGATCGAGAAAGTTGATACGGTGTGGAACCTCACGCGCCACTACTGGTACCACTTCCTTTCGCTGATTTCCATCGTTGCGTTCATGCTGATGGGTTTTTCTCCGGTCTTGTCCGTCTTTTGGGCAACCGTGGTCTCTTTCGTGACGAGTTTTCTGCGCAGTGACACCTCGCTTTTTTCCTATGACCTGTTTCGCGGCAAAGGCCCGCTTTTGCCACTGATTTTCAAGTCGCCATTTGTCAAGGCAATGGAAGGCGGATCAATCGGAATGATCAATGTTGCAGCAACCTGTGCGGGCGCGGGCATCATTGTTGGCGTTGTCACCTTGACTGGCCTTGGGCTGAAGTTCAGCTCGATCGTGATTGACTACGCTGGCGGCTCATTGCTGTTGACAGCAATTTTCACGTCGCTGGTGGTTTGGATCGTCGGACTGGCAGTTCCAGTGACCGCGTCCTACATTATTTGCGCGGTGATTGCCGCACCGGCGTTGATCAAATTGGGAGTGCCCGACTTCGCAGCGCATATGTTTATTTTTTACTACGCGGTCTTGTCGGAAGTTTCTCCACCCACGGCGCTTTCGCCCTTTGCGGCGGCTGCTATCACGGGCGGGGACCCCTACAAAACCACCATGCAGTGTTGGAAATACACCATACCTGCGTTTTTAGTGCCTTTCATGTTTGTGCTGGACCCCTCAGGCCAGGGGCTTTTGCTGATGGGCTCCACCAAGGCCCTGGCTGGCGCAAACTGGTGGTCAATCGCCGAGGTCTCGCTGACCGCAGCCGTCGGCATTGCCGCTACGCCAGCTCACATTCCGCGACTTCGCCGCCACCTTCGAGCGTGAGTCAGGGCGCATGACCGCGATACGCCTGATCAACGACGTGGCGTTGGCCAGCGGACTTAAAGTGGGCAGCCAATGGAGCG
>JAURGS010000026.1 GCA_030833685.1 Rhodoferax sp.
CAGCATCTCTGGCAACTGAGCCATGCTGCGAAAAACCCGCGACGCGCCAACTTGCAACAGCGCAGCATCGCCAGACGAATCAGGGCTCAAAGCCCATACCGTGGCGCCTGCGCTGACACCTGCTCGCGTGCCGATGGTGGTGTCCTCAATCACCAAACAGGTCTCTGGTGCCGCGCTCAAGCCCTGGGCCGCGGCCAGGTAAACATCGGGCGCCGGCTTTGAGCGCGGCATTTCGTGGCCGCTGTAAATTCGCCCTTCAAAAAATGGCATCAGCCCTGTTTTTTTCAACTGCATGCTGACTTTGATGCGGTCAGCACCCGATGCACACGCGATACGCCCCCGGCTTTGGCGAAACGCCGCCTGCACAGCCACCATGGCGCCGTCCATGATTTGCAGCGAAGCCTCCAGCGCCTGGTTGCGACGCTGATAAAAAGATTGAAGCCAGTCTTCGAAAAAGTCGCACCCGGTGTTGGCTTCGATCTCAGCGCGCTCCTCGCGCACGGTCTTGCCAACGAAAAAATGCATGCACTGCTCCAGGTTCATGGTCCAGCCGATTTCCTCGAGCATGTCACGCAAAACGGTGTTGGTGATTCGCTCACTGTCGACCAGCACCCCATCGCAGTCGAACAACACCGCCTGAAAAGGGATAGGCAACATGGCTGTCTCTTGCAGCACCTCAGCGTCGGCCATGGGACTGTGTTTTGTGATCAGCATACGACTGCACCGGCCCACCGGCCTTGGACCAGGCGGAAAAACCACCGTCGATGTGCGCGACGTTGTGCATGCCCATATCCTGCAAGGTCTTGGCCGCCAGCGCGCTGCGCCATCCCGCTGCACAAAACAAAACATACTCCTTGGCGTCGTCCCCGAACACAGGCTTGAAATAGGGTGACTGTGGGTCAACCCAGAATTCCAACATGCCGCGCGGCGCATTCACGCAACCTGGTACGGTGCCCTCACGCTCAAGCTCTCTGACATCCCGAATATCCACCAGCTGAATTTCGCCAGCGTCCAGACGCGCCATCACATCGCCAGCGGTATAGGTGCGAACCTGCGCCATCGCCTCATCGACCAGTTCCCGAAATCCTTTGCTGATTGCCATTGGGTGTTCTCCTGCTGTGGGCTCAAGACGCCAGCGATCGCTGGATCAACATTTTTTGCACGTCACTGGTGCCTTCGTAAATTTGGCACACACGCACATCACGGTAAATCCGCTCCACGGGAAAGTCCTGCAAATAGCCGTAACCGCCCAGCGTCTGCAGGGCAGCCGAACACACCCGCTCGGCCATCTCGCTGGCGAACAATTTAGCCATGGCAGCCTCTTTCAGACACGCGCGTCCAGCATCGCGCAAGCTCGCTGCATGCCAGGTCAGCTGCCGTGCAGCTTCCAGCTCTGTGGCGCAATCCGCCAGGCGGAAACCAACCGCTTGATGGTTGAAGATCGCCGTGCCAAAGCTCTGGCGGTCTTTCGCATAAGCTAGCGCCACCTCCAGGGCACTGCGCGCCATACCAATGCTTTGCGCGGCAATGCCAATACGCCCTCCTTCTAGCGCGCCCAGCGCAATCCCATAGCCTTCGCCCTCGCGGCCAATCAGGTTGTCAATGGGCACGCGACATTGATCCAGTTGAATCTGTGCAGTGTCACTCGAATGCTGACCCAGTTTGTCCTCAAGACGTGCCACCACATAGCCCGGGCTGTTCGTCGGCACCAGGAAGGCACTCATGCCCCTCTTGCCCGCTGACTTGTCGGTGACCGCAATCACGATCGCCACATCCCCGTGCTTGCCGCTGGTGATGAATTGCTTGACGCCATTGAGCACGTAGCTGTCACCTTGGCGTACAGCTGTTGTCGCCAACGCCGAGGCGTCCGAGCCCACCTGCGGCTCGGTCAGACAAAACGCGCCCAGCATATTGCCCTGCGCCAAAGGTTCGAGCCAATTCTTTTTCTGCTGTGGGCTGCCATAGCGCAGCAAAATCGCATTCACCGGGCAATTGGTCACGCTAATGATGGTGCTCGTTCCTCCGTCGCCAGCGGCGATCTCCTCCAGCACAAGCGCCAGGCTCATGTAATCCAGCCCAGCGCCCCCGAAGTCCTGGGGTACGCAAATGCCGTACGCCCCCAGTTCCGCCAGCCCGCGCAACGCAGACTTGGGGAATATGTGCTCTTTGTCCCATTGGGCGGCATGCGGCCACAGTTCAGCCTGTGCGAAGGCACGCACCGCATCACGGATCATTTCTTGCTCAGCACTTAACAACATAGGGGTTTCCTGATTTGCGCCGCTTTACCAAGACAGGGACGCACCGTCGTGGTTAAAGAAAGCGCCGCGATCTTTCGAATCGGCACGGGCCCGAATGCGCTCCAAGCTCTGGCGAATGCTGCTGACACTGTCGGTTACCGTTAGCGTCGCAGCGGCCCCGCCCATGTCGGTCTGGACCCAGCCAGGATGCATCGCCAGGACTGTCACGCGCGTCTGTTCTGCTTGCAGACAGCGAACCACCATATTCAAGGCGGCCTTACTCACGCGGTACAACCATGCGTTGCCCCGACCAGTTTCCTGCAGGCTACCCATGACCGAACTTAGACACACCAAAGTGCCTCGCGCCGCCTCCACCATGGGAAGAATCTGGGGAAGCGCCTGCATCGCCCCCATCACGTTGGTATGCATCACATGATCGAAAGCCTCTTGTGTAGGCGGCTGTGGTGCACTGGCACGGTCCATGACGCCCGCGCAGTAAATCGCAAGATCAAGCTTTTCGCCGTCGAGCTGCCAGGCTAAACCGCTGCAGCTACTGGCCTGGGCCAAATCCACTTGAAGAACCTCACATCCCAAACTGGTGAGGCGTTTTTTTGCATCGTCGTCGCGCACGGTCGCAATCACGCGCCACTGCGCCTGGCGGTACTGGCTTGCCAATTCATAGCCAATGCCGCGTGAGGCGCCCAGGATGAGTACTGTGGGCACCAATAGACCTCAGAGCATCTCAAGCGCCACAGCGGTGGCCTCGCCACCACCAATGCACAAGGTGGCGACCCCTTTTTTCAATCCTCGCGCCTTGAGCGCATGAAGCAAAGTGACCATGATGCGCGCGCCGGATGCGCCGATGGGGTGCCCAAGCGCGCATGCGCCACCGTGCACATTCACGATGTCGTGGTTCAAGCCCAGGTCCTGCATCAGGGCCATAGGCACCACCGCAAACGCCTCATTCACTTCCCACAAATCCACATCTGAGACCTGCCAAGCCGCTTTGGCCAGTGCTCTACGCACTGAACCTACAGGCGCGGTGGCGAACCATTGCGGCTCCTGCGCATGCACAGCGTGTGCGACCACGCGCGCAATTGGCTTGCACCCCATTTGCTTAGCGGTGGACTGGCGCATCAACACCAGCGCAGCTGCGCCATCGTTGATGCTGGAGCTGCTGGCGGCAGTCACCGTACCGTCTTTCTTGAATGCCGGCTTGAGCGAACTGATTTTGTCTAGTCGAATCCGGCCGGGTCCCTCGTCCGTCTCAACTACGCGCTGCCCCGCGCGCGAAGACACCGTCACCGGCGTGATTTCGGATGCGAAAGCACCAGATGCTGTGGCCTCCTGGGCGCGCTTGACACTGGTGGTAGCGAAAGCGTCCTGCTGCTCACGGGTAAAACCATATTTAGCGGCACAGTCTTCGCCAAAAGTCCCCATCGAGCGACCCGGCTCGTAGGCATCTTCCAGGCCGTCGAGCATCATGTGATCGAACACACGGTCATGGCCAATGCGGTAGCCACCCCGGGCTTTTGGCAACAGGTACGGGGCATTGGTCATGCTCTCCATACCACCTGCGACCACCACGTTGGCGCTGCCGGCAACCAACATGTCGTGCCCCAGCATGGCAGCGCGCATACCCGAGCCGCACATCTTGGACAAGGTCACCGCACCCGCGCTGATCGGCAAGCCAGCTTTAAACGCAGCCTGGCGGGCAGGCGCCTGCCCTTGCCCGGCCATCAGGCAATTACCCATCAACACCTCGTCCACTGCAGAGCCTGCCACGCCTGCACGCTCTAGCGCCGCACGAATAGCAGCGCCCCCTAAATCATGGGCGGCAAGGCTTGAAAAATCGCCCTGAAAGCTACCCATGGGGGTGCGTGCTGCGCCCACGATGACAACTGGATCAGACATTGGACATCACTCCTAACTGCCAAAAAGACCTTCAGGTACCGGCACGAGGGTAGCGTTTGAAAGCAGACCTGAACACATCGACCACCTCTTGCGGGCCGCGCATGCTGACACCCAAGTCTTGCACCAGCCCGTCACCGATGCCATAAATCCAGCCATGCACAGTGACTTTCTGCCCGCGGCTCCAGGCATCTTGCATGACGTTGGACATGGCCACATTACCAACTTGCTCGATGACATTCATCTCACAAAGGACGGACTCCAGCTGCTCTTGCGGCAGATGGTTCAGGCGCTGGCGATGGCGCAGGCGCACGTCCTGCACATGGCGCAACCAGTTGTCGGCCAAGCCCACCCGCATGCCCCTGGCCGCAGCCAACACACCCCCGCAGCCATAGTGCCCCACCACCATGATGTGCTCGACCTTGAGTGCGTCCACAGCGTATTGGATAACGGATAGGGCATTGAGGTCCGAGTGCACCACCACATTCGCAACGTTCCTGTGCACAAAAACCTCACCAGGGTCTAGCCCGGTGATCTGATTGGCAGGCACTCTGCTGTCTGAGCATCCGATCCACAAGTACTTCGGGTGTTGCTGGCCCGCCAGGCGCTGGAAGTAACCCGGGTCCTCGTCGACCATGCGCCGGGCCCAAGCCCGGTTGTTGTCAAAAAGATGTTGTAAATCGCTGGCCATATCCAAATTGTCACTTCAATAAGTCAAGGTTTCATGAGCCAGTACCTGCGCATACACGCGAAGGTCAGGCGGTTTGGGCAAAGAGCTCTCGGCCAATCAACATGCGCCGAATTTCAGATGTGCCAGCGCCAATCTCATAGAGCTTGGCATCCCGCCACAAGCGGCCCAGGGGGTATTCATTGATATAGCCGTTGCCACCAAAAATTTGAATACCCTCTCCCGCCATCCAGGTGGCTTTCTCAGCGCACCACAGTATCACCGAGGCACAGTCCTTGCGTACCTGGCGAACGTGTTCAGAGCCTAAGCTGTCGAGGTTTTTTCCCACGGTGTAACAAAAAGCGCGCGCGGCCTGGAGTACGGTGTACATATCCGCAACCTTGCCCTGAATCAGCTGGAACTCACCAATACTCTGGCCAAACTGCTTGCGCTCGTGGATGTAAGGCACCACGTTGTCCATCACCGCCTGCATGAGACCAATTGGGCCTGCTGCCAGCACGGCGCGCTCGTAGTCCAAACCGCTCATCAAGACTTTGGCGCCGTTATTCAATCCACCCAAAATATTTTCGGCGGGCACCTCCACGTTTTGAAACACCAGCTCACCCGTGTGGCTGCCACGCATGCCCAATTTGTCAAGCTTTTGCGCCACCGAAAAACCCTTCATGGATTTTTCAATCAAAAACGCGGTTACACCACGCGCGCCAAGCTCCGGCTCTGTCTTCGCATACACCACCAGGGTATCGGCGTCCGGGCCGTTGGTGATCCACATCTTGCTGCCGTTGAGCAAATAAAAGCTGCCCTTGTCCTCGGCCTTGAGCTTCATGCTGATGACATCACTGCCGGCGCCCGGTTCACTCATGGCCAGCGCGCCCACATGCTCACCACTGATGAGCTTGGGCAGGTATTTGGCGCGCTGGGCATCTGTGCCGTTGCGCTTGATCTGGTTCACACACAAATTACTGTGTGCGCCGTAGCTCAGCCCAACTGAAGCACTGGCCCGACTGATTTCTTCCATGGCCACCATGTGCGCAACATAGCCCATATTGGCGCCGCCATAGCGTTCTTCGACTGTGATGCCCAACACACCCAGCTCACCCATCTTGCGCCACAAGTGCATGGGGAACTGGTCGCTGCGGTCTATCTCAGCGGCCAGGGGCGCAATCTCGCGTTCGGCGAAGTCGCGCACGGCATCACGCAACGCGTCAATATCAGAGCCCAATTGAAAGTTAAGTCCGGGCAAAGCCACCATGGCTACTCTCCTCATCCAAAAATTCGTACACAGCCATCAAGACCACGCGCGATCACACGCGGCGGCAATCACGATTTGATGGGCACTGGCACGATGGTTTGCTGCAGCACCGCACACAGCGTACTCGCGCCAGCTGAATCGACATGCCATACCTCAGCCGATGTCACCATCACACGTTTGCCCGCCTTGAGAACGCGGCCCTTTGCCCTCAATACGCCGCCTGTGCATGCCGCCAAAAAATTGATTTTGTACTCAACAGTGGTGACCTCCATGCCAGCAGGCGCGAGTGTCAGGGCCGCGTAACCGCCCGCAATATCTGCCAAGGCGCCCAAGGCACCGCCATGGAATGTCCCCTGTTGCTGACTGACTTTGTCAGAAAAGGCGAGCCAGATTTCACAGCTACCAGCGTCCACGTGTTGGAGCTGCGCGCCCCAAAAACGCATCAGTCCCTGCCTGGCAAAGCTGTTGTTCACACGATCAAAAAGTTCGGTTTTATTCATGACAGGCTTTTGGCCATGCCCGAGCAGGCGAGACCAACAACAAAGTGCCAATTCATTATGGCGCAGGCCCCAAGAAAAGCCCTTCTGAAGATGGCAGCTTGGACAATGCCCAGCACCGAAGCCTTTGCCGGCGAACTCGGTGGTCGGGCAAAACAGATTCCACCAAGGCCCAAAACTTCGGTCCGTGGTTCATTTCCCTTAAGTGTGCAAGTTCGTGCACGACCACGTAGTCCACCAGCTCGGGCGCCAGTTGCACCAGACGCCAGTTCAGCCGAATAAGCCCGCAAGCGTTCGCGCTGCCCCAGCGGGTTCTGGCGTTGCTTAGCGCAAGCTTGGTCCAAGCAACATCCATTTGCTCGGCAAAGTGATCCAGTCGCTGTACAAAGTGTGAATGCGCTTGCCGTCTTAGCCAATCAATGATTTGGGTCCGCTTTTTCGCGAGGTCTTCGGTTTGCCCCAACGCCAGAACCGGCGTCGTACAGCCCTGCGCTACATGCAAGCGGTGCTGATCCGCGGACAAACCCGCCTCACCAATCACCTGCACGCATTGACCCAGGAAGAACACACTGTCCATAGCGTCCAAGCAGGTCGCGCCAGTGGACACGGTACGGTTGCGAAGGGATTGCTCCTTGAGCTTTCGCAGAATCCAGCGCGACTTGGACTGCAGCAGTTCCTCAAGCCTTACCCGGCTTATGCCAGCAGGTGCCCTGACCTGCAGACCGCGGTAATCGATTCGTAAACCGATACTGCGCCTAGGTGTACGTACCAGCTCGCAGTCCAGGCGAACACCTTGCAGGTCAATCGGAAAGCTTTGGCCAACAGCGCTTGCGCGCTTAGGCCTGCTGCCTGCGACCGGCCCACCCAAAACCGCCCGGGTACCGTGCAGCGCAGTCTCAGTCGCGAGGCCAGGCGAGTGCTTTAACGCCACTCGGTGCTTGCCGCGCAAAAAGGGTTCCCCAGATGCCGGCTTCACCCCGGCCCAAACGCCCACAAGCCAGGGCCAAAAGCCCCAATCAGCTGTGCTCAAGGCCGTAAGCCTCAGGGTCCAAGCGGCGCATCTCGTCTTCGATCCAGCGCTGCGCCTGGCGCATCAGGTCCCTCGGATCGCGTCCTTTGCTTGAGATTGCTGGGCCCACAGACATGTGCACCACACCCGGGGTCTTGACAAATCCGTCGCGCGGCCAACACCGGCCCGTGGTCAGGGCAATCGGTACCACATCGGCGCCCGCCTCAACAGCCAAACGTGTTCCTGCAGTCTGATAGGTTCCCGCCTGCCCACGTGCAATACGGGTGCCTTCGGGAAACATGATGACCCAGTTACCCTGCGACAAAAGACGACGGCCCTGATCGATCACCAATTTCATGGCTGCCGAGCGCGACTCCCGGTCGATATGAATCATGTCCAGACGGGCCATGGACCAACCAAAAAACGGGATCTTCAGCAGTTCACGCTTGAACACAAAAGCCAGCGGCCTGGGCATTACTGTTGGAATCCATAACGTCTCAAGCGCCGACTGGTGCTTGCTGAGCAAGACAACAGGGGAGTACTCGGCAGTGGGTAAATTGGACAGCCCGTGGACCTGCATGCGAATACCTAAAATCCAGCGCGTACCCCACATCACCACTCGAAACCAGTTGACGGCGACCCACCACGCGCCAGTTCTGCGGGGCAAAAGCGATACCAGCAAAACCCCCAGGGTCCAGGGGATCACCGTCACTGCCATCCAAAGCAGGTGCAGCACAGAACGAATCAGCGCCACAGGCCTCTCCTGATATGGCCGATCCATCGCGCGTGGCCTAACACTTATTTCCTTGCAGCGGACAAGTCCGCCTGAGCAGCCAGCGCAGCATCTTCGCGCGCGATCAAAAAGTCAGCAAAGGCTGCCAAGTCCTCGTGTACCCGCGTGTTGGACGGAAATGTCTCTGGCAGCGGACGGCCCTTGTAAGCCGCCCCCTTGCCGGTAAGCACCAGATGCGGTTCGCAGCCCACGCTGGTGGCAGCGACCAAGTCGCGCAAATGGTCGCCCACAACGGGTATACCCTCCAAAGCCACACCATAGCGCTGGGCCACAGCTTGTAGCAAGCCGGGCTGTGGTTTGCGGCATTGGCAAGCGTCATCGGGCGTGTGCGGGCAATAAAAAACAGCATCGATACGACCGCCGTGCTCGGCCAGTTTGTGATGCATCAGGCTGTGAATCGCATTCAAGTCGCTAACCTCAAACACCCCACGCCCCAGCCCCGACTGGTTGGTCACGACCACCACGTGCCAGCCGGCATGGTTGAGCCTGGCGATGGCCTCCAAGGAGCCAGGTATTGCCGACCACTCTGCCGGCGACTTGATGTATTCATCACTGTCTACATTGATCGTGCCGTCACGATCCAGAATCAGGAGTTTGGTGGTGTTCACAAGCGCTCGCCTCGGTTTTCAGGCCGCCAGTCGCGACAAATCGGCCACCCGGTTCATTGCCAAATGCAAGACTTTCAGCAGACCCTGGCGATTGAGGCGGACATCCGCCTCTTGCGCGTTGACCATCACGCCATCAAAGAATGCATCCACCGGCGCGCGCAGTTCGGCCAAAGTCTGCAAGGAGGCGCTGTAGTCCCCGGCCTCGAACTGCTGATTGGCCACCTGCAAGACCCGCAGCATGGTCTGATGCAAGTCAAGCTCGGCAGGCTCGGTCAACAACACCGTGCTCACATGCGCATCCACCTCACCAGCCTTTTTCAGGATGTTGCCAATGCGTTTGTTCGCTGCAGCCAGCGCTGGCGCTTGTGGCATGGCAGCAAACAGTCGAACTGCGGCAAGCCTGCCTGGCACATCTGCCAGTACCGGCGGGCGCAGCGCCAAGACAGCGTCCACCTCCAGCGTGCTGTAGCCCTGGTCGCGAAGGCTGCCTGCCAAACGCTCGTAAATGAAGTCCAGCAGCGCCGCCTGGTGGCCTTCAAAACTCTCTCTGACCGTCTTGTCCTGCGCGGCAAGCCAGGGCTCAAAGGCCGCCAGGGCAAGCGCGATGAGATCGTCAATCGCCAGCGGCAGCTGGGCCTCGATCAACATGCGCACCACACCCAATGCATGTCGGCGCAAGGCGAAGGGATCCTTGTCGCCAGTGGGCAGGTTGCCAATGCCGAACATGCCTACCAGCGTTTCCAGTTTGTCGGCGATAGCCACCACCAAGCCCAGTTTTTCGCGCGGTAGGTCGTCCCCCGCAAAGCGGGGCTTGTAGTGGTCTTCGATGGCCCATGCCAGTTCCTGCCCGAGGCCATCATGCAAAGCGTAATACCCGCCCATGATCCCTTGGAGTTCGGGGAACTCGCCCACCATGTCGGTGAGCAAGTCCGTCTTGGCCAAACGCGCCGCTTCCTGTGCCTGTTGGGCCAGTGCCGCATTCCCTAAACGGTTACCCAAGGCATGGGCCAGTGCCGCCACCCGTTGACTGCGCTCACCCTGGGTGCCCAGACGGTTGTGGTAAACCACCTTATCGAGGCCGCCGAGCCTGGACTTCAGGCTGCGCTTGCGGTCCTGGTCGTAAAAGAACTTGGCGTCACTCAGGCGTGGCCTCACCACCCGTTCATTGCCGCCAATAACGGCCGACGCATCGCTTGGGCTGATATTGCTGACCACCAAAAACCGATGGGTCAGTTTGCCCTGTGCATCAAGCAAGGGGAAGTATTTCTGATTGGCCTTCATGGTCAAAATCAGACACTCCTGGGGAACCTCCAGAAAGGCTTGATCAAAGGAGCAGGTCAGCACCTTGGGACGCTCAACCAGCGCGGTCACCTCGTCGAGTAAGGCCTCATCCATGGCGACTTCAAAGCCGGGCCCCAGGGCAGCGGCAGCCTGCGCCAACTGCGTCGCAATAGCGCTTCGCCGTTCATCAAAACTGGCCAGCACGGCACCGTCGGTCAATAGGGTCTGGGCATAGGCATCGGCATGGGCAATTTCAAGTGGAGATTTACTCGCCTCAAAACGATGTCCGTGGGTGAGACGACCCGCTTTCAGACCCAGGGCCTGAACGTCTAATACCTGAGCACCATGCAGGGCGATCAAGCCATGGGCCGGTCGAACAAAGTGCACCGTCGTCCACCCTGGCATTTCTGCGCCTGCGCCAAGTTGGTAACTCATGACTTTGGGGATGGGCAACTTGGCCAGCGCATCAAGAAGCGCCGATTGCAAGCCCGCCTCAAGCGTCACGCCGCTGAGAACGCTGTCGTAAAAAAGCGCTTGGGCCTTACCGTCGATGTCTTTTCGCAGCTTCGCAGTCAGGGCCTTGGGGTCACTGACGTCCAGGCCCATGGCCTGCAGTTTCTTCAGTAGCGCGGGTGTGGGTTCTCCCTGGCTGTCCAGGCCCACACTCACTGGCATGAGCTTTTGTTGAACCGGTTTGTCAGTGCCACGGCTGGCAACCTGCGTGATATGTGCCGCCAATCGCCTGGGTGAGGCAAAGGAAGTGACCGTGGACCCCTCTGAGAGCAATCCTGCTTGTCGCAATTGCGCAGCCAAATGGCTTGCAAAAGCCTCCCCCAGTTTCTTCAAAGCCTTGGGTGGCAGCTCCTCCACAAACAATTCAATCAGCAGGCTATCGGTCATGTTTCTTTTTCAGTACAAACCCCAAGATGGGATAACAATTTCAGGCCTCGGCCAATACCGGGGCTCAGGCAATCTTGGCAGGCATCGTCGCCAACCACTCCCTGGGCGCCATCGGGAAACCCAGCCTCTCGCGGCTGTCGTAATAGCTCTGCGCCACACTGCGCGCCAGATTGCGGATACGCCCAATGTAGGCTGCGCGCTCAGTCACTGAAATCGCACCCCGGGCATCCAGCAAATTAAAGCTGTGCGCGCACTTGAGCACCTGCTCATAAGCTGGCAGCGCCAGTTGCACCTGCATCAGGTGTTGCGCCTGCCGCTCGTGCGCGGAAAAGGCGGTGAAGAGGAACTCGGCATCACTGTGCTCAAAGTTGTAGGTCGACTGCTCAACTTCGTTTTGCCGGTAGACGTCGCCATAGCTCATGCGCGTGCCGTCCGCACTTTCCGTCCAAAGCAGGTTGAAGACGTTATCCACACCCTGGAGGTACATGGCCAGGCGCTCCAACCCATAGGTGATTTCACCCGTGATCGGCTTGCAATCAATCCCACCGACCTGTTGAAAATAGGTGAACTGGGTGACTTCCATGCCGTTGAGCCAAACCTCCCAGCCCAAGCCCCAAGCCCCCAGTGTCGGATTTTCCCAATCGTCCTCCACAAAGCGGATATCGTTTTTCTTCAGGTCAAAGCCCAGCGCCTCCAGGCTACCCAGGTAGAGCTCCAGAATGTTGTCAGGCGCAGGTTTGAGCACCACCTGGTACTGGTAGTAATGCTGCAAGCGGTTGGGGTTTTCGCCGTAGCGACCGTCTTTAGGCCGGCGACTTGGCTGCACGTAGGCAGCCTTCCAGGGCTCTGGTCCCAGCGCTCTTAAAAACGTCGCAGTGTGTGAGGTGCCGGCCCCAACCTCCATGTCGTAGGGTTGTAGCAAGGCACAGCCTTGGGCATCCCAATAAGACTGGAGCTTCAGAATGATCTGCTGAAATGTCAACATAGGTGGGCGCTTGCAGCGCAAAGCGTCAGGACTGAATCGGCCAAGGTGGCGGCCAAGGCCCTGATTTTACGGGCTGGGACACTCGCAGCCGACTCGAACAAGTAGCCGCTTCATTGCGGCGTTAAAGCGGACCAATCTGCTCAGGCTGTGCTCAGGACCCCAGACTCCAGGGTCTGTCGAATCTCATCGCGCGCGTCGATGCCCCGCTGCGCATGGGCCGCCAACACCTTCTGGCAAAGGGCTGCCCAATGTGGCGCGCCAGTCGCCACAGCGCGCTCCAGGGAGTCGACGCCTTTTCCGTCAGACCAGTCTTCATAGGCCAACTGAAGGCCCGGAAAGAGCACCCGGCGCCAACCTTCAAAATTGGAAAACCAGAAGTGCAATGCGCCCTCGCTGTGCTGCTGCAGCAAGCGCGGCAGCACAAGTTGACAGTCGGCGAACAAATCGCGCGCTGCCCGCAGCAGTAAGTCAGTTCGGCGGTCGCGCATATCGCTTCGCAGCGCCTTCCAGCCGGCACCGAGTTGCTCGCCCACGCCGGCCTCAGCCAGCTCATGCAAGATCAGCGTGTCAGCCTGGGCCAGTGCCATCGCATCGACTGCGCCCTCGCCCTGCTGCGCAAAGCCGTGGTGCTCCAGGGCGCGCTTGAACGCGCCTGGGGATCGACGCAAGGTCCAGGCCTCGTATTTCTCCCACAGCCAGCGGCGCAGGGATTCCTGACGTAACTCGATTCCATGTGCCGATAGCGTCGCCGGCGGCGAGGCCAGGCTGCGGGCGTGTTCGCGACCCAGGCGATAAACCGGCAACAGCTCGCGTTGCTCCACCGCTTCCAGATCAGCCAGAAAAAACGTTGCTCGCCCAGGCGCCGTATAGCCGGCGCCGTAATACAAACCGCTACCGTTCAACGCAGCGTTGATGCCTAGGCGGTCGAAAGGGTCATAGACCCGGCCATCAACCCGAATTTCGGCAAACGCCTGGTCCTCAAGCCCGTCCCACATCGCCTCTCGTGCACTGAGCCAAGCGGCCACATCCTGGCGAGGCATCGTGGCAGAGGGCGCAAAATCCTGCTCCCAGCGGTAGAACTCGCGCATCTGAAGCAAATAGATGCACAAGGTCATGTCACCAGCGTGGGCGGCGTCGGCAATATTGCAATTGGCCTGTACAGCCTGGGCCAGTTGCGGGTCGGGCGCGTTCGCTGCTCTGCTCATGGCCTTGTCTTGCCCGGTCCGCGCCGGCGGGGCTGCCAGGCCATCACCTGCTCAACAATTCTTGCCCATGGCAAAGCCGCCAGGCCGCCATAGTCGCTCTGCGCCTGCTGGACCATGCCATGCACCTCGGCCTGCGGGGCTGACAGTACCGTTTGTAAGCCCTGTAGGCCCCCTGCGTGCAGGCGCATGACCATGGCGTGAGTCAACGGTGCGCCTGGCTTCAAACGCAGCGGAAATGTTGAGCGCTCCAGTATCAAGCGCTCCAGCGTCTCGCAGTTCATGTGCGCCATGACTTGGCGGCACATCATGACCTCGCGCTCAGCCACAGAACGCCTGGCCAGCATGTCACAACTCACTGTCTGCGCCATCAACGCGGGCTTGAACACGCAAGGCATTTCACCCGGGACGCGCCCGGCTTGCATCAAGGTTTGTTCATCTGCCACGGCAGGCGAGTTTGATCTATTCCTCGCCAGGCGGACCAGGCTGGCGCACTTGCGTGAGCAGTTCCTCAGCCTGCAGCGGGTTGTCGGCAAATATGACTTTGACGCGGTCCAAGGACTTCTCAGGCAATGTTGCGCGAAGCTTTTTGGCCTGCGCCGAGGCCGCCGAAAAGCTGTCATGGGATTCAAGCTGTTGAAGTGTGCCAACGGGACCCAAGCGGTAAATAAAGTAAGGCATGTTTTCAGATGTAACGTTTGCTTGCCCGACGACGGCCCGGCAAGGCTTTTTGGATAATGACCCCGCGCACGTCGGCCAGATCGGCCAGCGGCAGGTCAGGAAACGCGGGATTTAGCGCGTGCAGCGTCCAGCCACTCGCGCTGCGGCAAAGTTGGCGAAAAATCCACTCGCCCTGGTGCTGCGCAAACACGAAACTGCCATCGCGCACCACGCCCTCGGGCTCGATCACGATGATTTCACCGGCGTTGAACTCCGGCTCCATGCTGGTTCCCAGCACCTGCAAGGCAAAAGCCTCCCCTGCGCTACAGCTGGTCTCATCCGCAGCGTCCATAGGGCTCTCAGTCATACCGTCTCGCCCACGGGCTCAGCGACCACGTGGCTGCTGATTTGCGATTTGGGAACACCTGCGGTACGAAGTTCTTCTTGCAGGGCGCTGACAAAGGCTTGTGGTCCAGCCAGGTAAAAATCACAGTCAATATCGAACAAATCCGCCCTCATGGCGCGCCCGACTTGGCGGGCACCGGCAACTGGGTCGGGGTCCTGGGTGAGCTCATATTCAAATTGATCGAGCGCCTCGCTCCAGGCGCGGCACTGGTTCTCCAGAAAATGCCCGTCACTGCGTGTCGCCAGCCAGAACAGGGACAAAGACGGCGCCTCGTCTAGCGCCAGCGCATGCTCAATCAGGCTTTTGACCGGGGCGAACGCGGCATCGCAAACCGCAAAGACCAGTGGGCGGTTTCCCTCGCGCAGCACGAACTCTCCCGTGGGCCCGTGCACGGTCACCGAAAGGCCAGAGGCGATGGCATCGGAAAACAAGGCTTTGGCAAACGGATCGTTTGGGTGCTCTTCGATAAAAAAATGCAGGTTGCGGTCATCACAGGGGCAACTGGCAACCGGGTAGGTGCCGTGCACGTCGCTGCCGTCGCTTCGGGCAAACCCCAGAGTCACTGATTGCCCAGCCAAAAAGCGCAAGCGGTGGCTGCGCGGCGTTTGAAGATGCAACAAGCGGGTATTCGGCGCAAGATTGCGCACCGCCCTGACAGCAGTGACGATTTGCTGCATCGGAATATCTTGTGGCCCTCGGGCTTCGAGCAGCTCCAGCGTCAGCTCGCTACTGGCTGCAGTGTGGGCGCACATCAGCGTGTAACCCTGCGCCTTCTCGGCTTCAGAGAGCGGGTAATCAAAAGCCTGGGTCTTAGCCACCTGGCCGGCAATCACGCGCACTTTGCACATGCCGCAGGTGCCGTTGCCGCAACCGTAGCTCAACTTGAGACCGGCGCGCAAGCCAGCCTGCAACAAGGTGTCGTGCCCTTCAACACAAAATTCGTTTCCGCTGGGGCGTACGGTCACTTGGGCCATCATGACTTTGAGCATATCGTCCATCACTGTGAGAGGGTCAGCCTGTTCAGTCGCAAGCGCCTGCGCCAGGCCACGATCGATGAAATGTTCTAACTCACGCAGATCGCCATCGGCAGCAGGCTGATGGCGCAAAAGTTTCACTCGCCGCCCAATATCCACGACCAGAGAATGGTAGCGCTGCAAATAGCGGCGCACGTCAGCCAGCTCCTGGGTCTGACTGAAAATCCTTTGCGCCAGGACTTCCTGGCTGGGCAACAAACGTTCACGCACACGCCGCCCAAAAGCCTCTTCCTTGATCTGGGCCACCCGCTCGAGCATGCCGGAATCGGCCAAATTGGTCTCAGGGTACAGGGCCAGCAACTCATCCGTCGACACGCGGCCGTCACTCAAAGTCAGCTCACCTAATCGAACCCGCTGCTGCAGGGCGCCGCGAGACACGCCTACCAACTGCGCGGCGCGCCAGACGGTCAGCCAGCGGCTCATGCGGCAAGCTCCTGCGCCGCACCTGCCGGGTGGGCGTGGGCGTGATCCAGGTAACGGGCGCGGTAAATCAGGCGAGGCTGACGCGGGTCATCGGAAAACCCGCTTCGGGCATGCAGCACGTTGTTGGCAACAATGCCCATGCCAGGATCTAAGCGCACCTGAAAACGCCAACTCGGATTGCCGTCCAGGCATGCGCGGATAAACGCCACAGCCTCGAGTGTGGTTGCATCAGGTTTCCACTGAATGCTGCGCGTGCGACTGGTGTAGCGCATGTGCAAGCCCAGACCGTCATCTCGCACCGAAAAGACCGGGCCGCTCTGCGCTGCGCGCGCCACACCCGCCTCGTCCTGGCGCTGTGGAATGGTCATCGCATCCGGCGCCATCAAGGCCTTGACCCAGGCTGGGTTGGTATCGCGCAGCGCGATGTAAATCCGTTCATGGTCTACCAGGCTGTTCACGCCGCCCTGCAAGGCGGGTCGCACGCAATGCAGAATCATGCCTTGAATGCGTCGATTGGCAGGGTGGTAGTAGCCGTCCGTGTGCCAGCCCAGGGCCAAGTCGGTGTACGGTATGTAATCTTGTCGGGCACTGGCCGCTGCATCGCCATCCTGAGCAGTCTGGCCACGGTCAGCGAGCTGAATGGAGGACACGCCGTCCTCGTCGGCCAGCCAGTTCGCGTCAAGCCGAACCAAGCCCAGTTGCGCGCCAAGACGGCTGACGACAGCCTTGTTCTCATGCAGCATCTTGCTGCCATAGAGCACCATGTTGGCTTGAGATAGGCGCTCCAGGAGCTCAGTGCGCTCAGAATGCGTGAGTTCCAGCGGGTTGCGCACCGCCACCATCAGGTCCTCGACAGTTCGGGGCTCGCTGGCAAGCTTGGTCGATCGCCAGCGCGCGTACGCATCGCTTGCGCTCAAGTCAAATGGGGTGCTCACCTCCATCTCAGTCGCCGCTCATGCGGGATCGACGCGCGGGACGCGGTTCGTTGGACAAAACCCCGTTGATACCGCGCATGACCATCTCCAGCGCCTCAGGCACTTCGTAGGCCATCAACTGGTCCACGACCCATCGGCGGTCTTTTTCAGGCATCACAGCCTCGACACGGTTGCCAAGGTAGCGCACGAAGCCAAAACCTGGGCCTTGTGCGTCGTGCTCAAAATCTGCATAGGCCTCGACAACCTCGTTGAACTGGTCGATGAACTGGTTGCGCCAGCCGGGCTGGCCCTCAGGCGCTGGGCCCAGCCACTCCAACTGGCTGTCATCCAGAATGTCGGCCACCCGAACCACCAGCGCCTCGGTGAACTCGGCCCGCTGGCCCGACGCCATTCGATCAAAGGCAACCCGATCGACAGCAGCGCACAAAAACATCAGAATCTCGCGCATGAAGGCAAAGTACTGCGGCCCCACGTCAATGTCAAACTTGGCCTCGCGCATGTGCTTGACCATGTTTTGAGTCACCCGCCAGACAATGAACGCAATCGCGCTGGCGTTCTCAAAAGCCGTCTTCTCCCGATCGGCCTTGAACCACTGGTTTTTGATGCGCAAAGCCATCGCTGGTACTTAAGCTATCAATCCGTCACAAACTGCTTCGAGCGCTGCATTCAATAACCGCCCTTGCCCAGAGGCTGCGGCAGACCGGCCACCTTGGCAGCCTGTTTGGCCGGACCAGTGGGAAACAGGTCGTACAAGTACTTGCTGTCGGCACCCTCGTGCAACTCGGAAAATCCCTTGAGCATGTTGCGAAAGTTTGGCGTGTGTCCATGCTCCTTGAACTGCTCGCGCATAAAGTTCACCACCTCCCAGTGGGCGTCGGTCA
>JAURGS010000270.1 GCA_030833685.1 Rhodoferax sp.
CCCAGGTGCTCAATGATGACGTTGCGGACCTGGCCATCGGACTGATGCTGAGCGTGACTCGCCGACTCGCGCTGGCCGACCGCTATGTGCGCCAGGGCAGTTGGTCGCAAGGTCCGATGCCCCTGGCTGTCAAGCTCAGCGGGCTTCGCCTGGGGCTGGTGGGTATGGGCCGCATTGGGCAAGCGATTGCGAAGCGGGCACTGGCGTTTCAGATGCCTATTGCCTACACCGCGCGCAGCGCCAAGCCAGAACTGCCTTACAAGTTCGTGCCCACAGCCCAGGCGCTGGCCGCCGAAGTGGATGTGCTGTGCGTGATCACCCCAGGGGGTGCCAGCACTTTTCACATGATCAATGCCGACGTGCTGCAAGCGCTTGGCCCCAAGGGCTATTTGGTCAACGTCGCGCGTGGCAGCGTGGTCGACGAACAGGCGCTGGTTGCTGCTTTGCAAGCGGGACATATCGCAGGTGCCGCGCTGGATGTGTTTGAGGATGAGCCTCGGCCTCTGGCGCCCTTGCTCAGCATGGAACAGGTGGTGCTTGCCCCGCACATCGGCAGCGCCACGCACCAGACCCGACAGGCCATGGCGCAGTTGGCCACGGACAATATCCATCTGCATTTCGCAGGCTCCGCACTCAAGACCCCCGTGCCAGAATGCCAGTCATGAGCCAGGGCGGCTCCAGGCCAAGCCTGTTCAGGCTTGGTGCTTTTCTGGTGGATCTGCGACCCTTGAGCCGGCCAAGGCACTGACGCCAAACCATGTGGCGCGATGACACCGCCAAGAACCGGCGCATGGGCATTGCCCTGCTGTCGCTGGCCACGCTCATGTTCTGCATGCTTGACAGCACGGTGAAGTGGCTGCTGGCCAGCATCCCGCTGATGGAGCTGGTGTGGATGCGTTTTGCCAGCCACGCCCTCATCAGCATGGTTTTGCTGGTGCCGCATTACCGCTGGTCGCTGTTTCAGGTGCGCAATTGGCGGCTGCAGGCGCTGCGCGCGTTTCTGCTGGGGACGATGACGTTGTGCAATTTTTGGTCGATCCAGTATTTGCAGCTGACAGAGACGGCATCCATCCTATTTTCATCGCCGCTGATCGTGGCCGCTATCAGCCACTTCTGGATGAAACAACGCCTGGGTCGCAACCAGTGGCTGGCCATTGCCGCAGGGTTTATCGGGGTGCTGATTGTGGTGCGCCCAAGCTCAGATGTGGTGCACCCCGCCATTTTTCTGATGGTGCTCAACGCCTTCTTGTTCGCGCTGTTTGGCCTGCTCACGCGCCATCTTTCGGCCACAGAAAATCCCGGTGCCATGCAGTGGTATTCGGCGGTCGGTGCCACGCTGATGCTCACGCCCACCGCCTTCACCGATTTCACCTGGCCGCCCAATATTTGGCACTGGGTGCTGATTCTCTCGACCGGGCTTTGGGGCAGCATCGGGCATTATTTGTGGGCCCGAGCGCACCAGTACGCGCCATCTGCCGTGCTCGCACCATTTGGCTACCAGCAATTGCTTTACATGGCCCTGGCAGGATGGCTGGTATTTGGCGACGTACCGCCAGCAGCGGTGTTTGTCGGTGGCTTGATCATCGTGGGCAGTGGCCTTTATCTGCTGTGGGAGCAGCACCAAAAGCCTTCGACGCCTTGAGCCCTGCCAGGGCGCTCAGTAAGTACCGCGCCCGCCTGAAATATCAAACACTGCGCCGGTGGTGAACGAGCAATCTTCGCTGGCCAGCCAGCATGCCATGGCCGCAATTTCTTCAACCAGCACAAAGCGCCCCATCGGTATCTTGGAGAGCATGTAGTCAATAAACTCCGGCTTCATGGTGTCAAACAGCGGTGTTTTGGCCGCAGCAGGCGCCACTGCATTGACCATGATGCCTTTGTTGGCCAGTTCTTTGCCCAGCGACTTGGTCAGGGCAATCAGGCCAGCCTTGGATGCACTGTAGTGAGAGGCGTTCGGGTTGCCCTCTTTGCCCGCGATCGAGGCGATATTCACGATGCGCCCATAGCCTCGCTCAATCATGGAGGGGACCAAAGCTTTGCAGACAAAAAATGGCGCAACCAGATTGATGTGAATCACATCCTGCCAGACTTGGCTGTCGAGCTCCCAAACTGTTCCGTTGCCCCCCGTAATGCCGGCGTTATTGACCAAAATATCAACGCCCGCATGCTCCAGGGTGCTGCGCGCTGCGGCCTGCACGCTGGACTCCTCACCCAACTCCACTGTCACCGTGCGCACCGCAGCACCCGCGCCCAGCGCCGACTTGGCCGCCTCCAGAGCGTCGCGATTGCGGTCCCACAAGACCACCGAAGCACCCGAGCTCAGCATGCGCTGCGCAATGGAAAAACCGATGCCCTGGGCGCCGCCCGTGATGACCGCGTTGCGGCCCTTGAGGTCGAGTTGATTCATGCCAATCCTTTCAAAGCGGTGTCAGACAAGCCACTTTGGCGCATGTCATCGATGTACTGTTGAACAATGGCCTCAAACGAGGCATCGCCCACCATCTTAAGCGTGTGGTGTGCCGTGTCGCTGCTAGCTGCACGCGGCCAGTTAGCCACAATGGCCGCAATGCGCTCATCACGCTCGAAACGAACCAGGGAGAGCGCCTTCTTGCCGGCAACTTTTTCCAGCGTGTCAAGCATGTGCGCCACCGTCACATTGACCGCCGGCAGATTGATCGCCAAGCGCCGCTTGAGTTGCTCCCGCGAGGCCTGCATCAAAGCACTCAGGCTGAGCACCGTCGACTGGGGCGAGGCCACTGGATGCGCAACCGTGAGATCCACTGGGCAGACCGCCTCTTGCCCCGCCAAGGGCTCACGGATGATGCCGCTGAAAAACGATGAGGCCGCCCCATTGGGTTTGCCGGGTCGCACCACCACCGTCATCAAACGGGCGCTTCGCCCATCGAGATAGCCTTTACGGGTGTAGTCAGCAATAAAGTATTCACACATCAACTTGTGCGTGCCATACGAGGTCTGCGGCGCAGGCAGCGAGTCATCGGCCACCACCGCAGGCATGGCCAGGCCCGGGTCAGGCCCATAGACCGCAATCGAGCTCGAGAAAACCAAGCGTGGCATGTTGCCGGCTTTGCGCAATCCCTCTAGCAAAACCCGTGTGCCGTCCAGGTTGGAGCGCAGGCCGAGCTCAAAATCAATCTCG
>JAURGS010000271.1 GCA_030833685.1 Rhodoferax sp.
CTGCCCACAACAAATGCGGGCATTCACACTTGTCCTAAAATTTGTGTGAGTTTGCCTCGCTCGAGGCGCAGTAACTCTTCCATATTTCGAAACGAAGGAACCACAGAGAATGTCTGATCCTGCGAACAGCCTCAAGCCTGCGCGGCCTGAATTCAGAAATATTGATTTCGCCAGCCTACGGTCCTTGCGCTGGCCCCTGGCTTCGCTGGCCTCTGGAATGCATCGTGTTAGCGGTGCATTTCTTTTCCTGATGATGCCCTTTCTCATCTGGATGTTTGACACATCGATTTCCTCGGAAATCTCTTACGCCAGACTCACTGCAACGTTCAACCAGGGCATGTGGGGCGCGCCGGGCTTTTTGTGGAAGCTGTTGGCACTGGGCATCATCTGGGCCTGCCTGCATCACCTGCTGGCCGGCTTGCGTCACCTCTGGATGGACACCCATCACGCCCATGTGACCAAGGAATTTGGTCGTCGCTCTGCTGCGGCCGTGCTGATCGCCACCCTGGGCTTGACCCTTGTACTTGGCGCCAAGTTATTTGGACTCTACTGAATCTACGAGGCAAAGCATGTCTGTTAATTTTGGCTCTCATCGTCTAGTTGTCGGCGCGCACTTTGGCATGCGCGACTGGCTGGCCCAACGCATTACCGCCGTACTGATGGCGTTATTCACCGTGGTGGTGATTGCGCACCTGATCCTGAGTAAAGGCCCCATCACCTACATCCTCTGGTCGGGGATTTTTGCGTCCCAGTGGATGAAGGTGCTCACATTCACCGTGATTGTGGCCATGCTCTATCACGTGTGGGTTGGCATGCGCAACATCTTCATGGACTATGTGAAACCCTATGGTGTGCGGCTGGTGCTGCATACCTTCGCCATGGTGTGGCTTGTCGCTTGCGGCGGCTGGGCCATTCAAGTTCTATGGCGCCTGTAAACGGCCGAACTGCCCATCAATACCCGAACCCCTGATGAACCCCAGGTTCAGACCTGAAATCCTCAACCATCATGACAGCAAGTTCCAAACTTCCCACTCGAAAATTTGACGTTGTGATCATCGGCGCAGGCGGCGCAGGCATGAGCGCATCGCTTCAACTTGCCAATGCCGGCCTGAACGTCGCCGTTTTGTCCAAAGTTTTTCCGACTCGCTCGCACACAGTGGCTGCGCAAGGGGGCATCGGTGCAAGCCTTGGCAATATGGCCGAAGACAACTGGCATTACCACTTTTACGACACCGTCAAAGGCTCGGACTGGCTGGGTGATCAAGATGCCATTGAGTTCATGTGCCGCGAGGCGTCAAAAGTGGTCTACGAGCTTGAGCACTACGGCATGCCCTTTGACCGTAACCCGGATGGCACGATTTACCAGCGTCCGTTTGGCGGGCACTCAAGCAACTATGGCGAAAAGCCGGTGCAGCGGGCCTGCGCGGCGGCCGACAGAACCGGGCATGCCATGCTGCACACCCTGTATCAGCAAAACGTCAAGGCCCGCACCAACTTTTTCGTGGAGTGGATGGCGCTTGACCTGATTCGCGACCAGGATGGCGACGTGGTGGGCGTGACCGCGCTTGAAATGGAAACGGGCGACGTGCATATCCTGCGCGCCAAGAGCGTGATGTTAGCCACCGGCGGTGCTGGCCGAATTTTTGCCGCTTCGACCAACGCATTCATCAACACCGGCGATGGTCTGGGCATGGCCGCGCGTGCAGGTATCCCGCTTCAGGATATGGAGTTTTGGCAATTTCACCCCACCGGCGTGGCCGGCGCTGGCGTCTTGCTAACCGAAGGATGCCGTGGTGAAGGTGCGATTTTGCGCAATAGCAATGGCGAACGTTTCATGGAGCGCTACGCGCCCACCATGAAAGACCTGGCGCCACGGGACTTTGTCTCGCGCTGCATGGACCAAGAGATTAAAGAGGGTCGCGGCTGCGGTCCCAACAAGGACTACATCAACCTAGACATGACGCACCTGGGCGCTGACACCATCAAATTAAGGTTGCCCAGCGTTTTAGAGATTGGCCACAACTTTGCCAACGTCGACATCACCAAAGAACCCATTCCTGTGGTGCCAACCATCCACTATCAAATGGGCGGCATCCCGACCAACATTCACGGTCAAGTGGTCATCCAATCCGCCAGCAGCCACAATGCGGTGGTCAACGGCTTGTATGCAGTGGGCGAATGTTCATGCGTCAGTGTGCACGGCGCCAACAGGCTGGGCACCAACTCCTTGCTTGATATTGTGGTCTTTGGTCGTACAGCGGGTAAGCACATTGTGAAGTTCAACCAGAGCCAGGTTGAACACAAGGATCTGCCGGCAGATGCGGCAGACGCCTCACTGGCCCGCATCGACCGGCTGGACCAAAGCACTTCGGGCGAATACGCGCAGACAGTGGCTGATGCCATTCGTGCCACCATGCAGACCCACGCAAGCGTGTTTCGCACGCAGGCCAGCATGGACGAAGGCTTGGCCAAGGTGGCTGAACTGCGCCAACGGGTTCAGAACATCAGCTTGCAAGACAAATCCAAAATCTTCAATACCGCACGTATTGAAGCCTTGGAGGTTCACAACATGATTGAAGCGGCGCAGGCGACGATGGTGTCAGCTGCCGCACGCAAAGAATGTCGGGGCGCTCACACCGTTTTGGACTACGACCGTCCAGCCGATGATCCGAACTGCCCCCTGGGCCGCGACGACACCAACTGGATGAAGCACACGCTCTGGCACAGCTTGGACAATTCCCTGAGCTACAAGCCAGTCAACCTCAAGCCTTTGACGGTGGAGTCCATTGCGCCGAAGGTTAGAACGTTTTAAGCAACAGGCGCGCGCCAATCCGACCCGACCGAAACACCGCCCCACGAACGCATCACGCATTTGTCACGAGCAGGACTATTCAACATGGCAAAACGTATCTTCAAGATTTACCGCTACAACCCGGATGCCGACAGCAAGCCGTATATGCAAACCATCGAGATCGACCTCAACGATGGCGACCGCATGTTGCTGGCCACACAAAGTGCTTTGAATGCCGATGGACAATTGCTAAGCATTGAAGACCGCGCTCAAATAGACTCGCTCATGTTGGCATTGCGCCATACTGTAGACACCTCACAAGAAGCTCAGGCGGTAGAAGAT
>JAURGS010000272.1 GCA_030833685.1 Rhodoferax sp.
GTGCGGGCCCACGGCCTCGAGGTAGATCAGGCGAACCGGGTCATCGACTGTGTAGCCTAGCAGGTAAAGCTGGTTTTGGCTGCGAAACTTGTAAACATGTAAATTGGCCAGGTCGCCCCTCTTGCGCTCGCCCACAGATGGGTTCTTGGCAACTTGGGCTGTTGCCGCATCAACGTCGGCGGCCACGTTGTCGTGCAGCCTCTTGTATGCGCGAGCGAAGCGACGGGTTTGCGCCAGCTGGTAGCTCACTGTTGATGGACTCTGGGTACGAAGGGCGTTGCCGTCTCGCGAGGCTCGGCCATTGAGGCCAGCGCCTCGGCAATGAAGCCAACAGGCAGGTCGGGGTTGTCCAGGGCAGCCCTGCCTACCTTGGCCCAGAATTCAATTTGCCCGGCAATGGTACGGTGCTCGCACGCGGCCTCACTACGGGCCTGATCGTAGAGGTCCTGGTTGATACGGATGGATGTGGATGTGCTCATGAGGTTTCCTGTCAAACAAATCTACCACAATTGTAGAAAAAACGCCTTGAATGTCAAATTCATGGCGAATGTCTGCGATGCATGAATGGCATTGCCCCAAATCAGTCGATGGCTATGATGTCAAAGCCGAGATGGAGAAATACAAGGCACAAAATATATTCCTGCGCTATGACAGCATCAGCCCGGTAGAAATCCTCCAGACCGTCAAGCCCGAATTCAATCACGTCATGCAGGTTGTAGCACTTGGCGCGCTAAGTGCAATCCCTTCTTGGGTTTTTTGTCTGATCGCACGCAGATGGCCACGATGGGCTGGATTGGGGTGGCTTGTAATTGCTGCATGACCCCAAGGGCAAATAAGCGTGCTGCTCACGCTGTCTGCCAGATCGATGCTTAGCGCACGGGTCATAAAATCCATAGATAACATCCAGGGAGAAACAACGTGCTCGATCGAATGATCAAGTCATCAGCCAACTATTTGCAGCCCTTGCTGGCGCTCTCGCGCCCGGCCAAGCGTGCGATTGCCCTCGGTGTCGATGTGCTGCTGTGTGTCTTGTCGGTCTGGCTGGCCTTTTACTTGCGCTTGGATGAATGGGTTAGTAAAGAGCAGGTTTTGATGCCCTCTCTGGTATCGGTTGCGCTGGCCTTGCCTCTGTTCGTGGTGTCAGGGCTATACCGAGCCATCTTTCGTTACAGCGGCTTACCTGCCATGTTGACCATGGCTCGCGCTTTACTAATTTATGGATCGGTATTTGCGGCTGTATTCACTTTTTGGGGTGTCGAAGGTGTTCCTCGATCCGTTGGACTGATTCAGCCAATCTTGCTTTTTATAGCTGTCGGCGCCTCTCGAGCTGCGGTCAGATTGTTGCTGGGGGATGTATACCTCAAAAGGCTCAGCCAAGCCGCCATTCCCAAGGCTTTGATCTATGGTGCCGGTAGTGCAGGACGACAATTAGCCGCAGCCTTAAGTAATAGTTTGGAAATTCGGCCACTTGGTTTTTTGGATGACGACCAGCAGCTTCAAGGGCAAGAGATAAACGGTTTACCGATATTCAACCCGGCTGACCTTAATGAAATTCTCACCAGGGTCAAAGCGACCCAAGTCTTGCTGGCCATGCCTTCAGCCAGCCGAACTCGTCGCAACCAAATCATCGCCTCACTGGCGCAAAATCATCTGGCGGTGCGCACCTTGCCGGGTTTGGGTGACATTGCCACTGGCAAAGTCACCTTGAGTGACTTGCGTGAGCTTGACATTCACGACCTACTTGGGCGAGAGCCAGTCAAGCCCAACGGGCTGCTGTTAAACCTGAACACCAACAGTAAGACGGTGCTGGTTACTGGCGCTGGTGGCAGCATTGGCAGCGAGCTGTGCCGACAGATTCTCAAGACCAAGCCCAGGCAACTGCTGCTCTTGGAGATGAGCGAATTTGCTCTGTATCAGATTCACCAGGAGCTGCAATCGATGGTGAGCGGTGAGGCCATAGAAAATTCAGAAAATTCAGAAAATTCAGAAAATTCAGAAAATTCAGAAAATTCAGAAAATTTATTTCGCTCAACCCTTGTTGAAAATACTGCTTCCGGCGAAGCGATTGAAATCGTGCCTCTGCTGGCCTCAGTTTGTGACGAGGTGCGTATGCACGAAATCATGGACACTTGGAAGCCGCACACGGTGTACCACGCGGCGGCCTACAAGCATGTGCCGCTGGTTGAGCACAACCCGGCCGAGGGTGTGCGCAACAACGTATGGGGCACGCGTGTGTGCGCCGAGGCTGCCGCCCGCAACGGGGTGCGCAACTTTGTTCTGATCAGCACCGACAAGGCGGTTCGCCCCACCAACATCATGGGCGCCACCAAGCGCCTGGCAGAGATGGTGCTGCAGGCACTCTCCGAGTTGAACCCGGCAGTGACGGCACAGGGTGGTCGAGCCCCTACGGCCAGAACGGTGTTTTCGATGGTTCGCTTTGGTAATGTGTTGGGCTCCAGCGGCTCGGTAGTACCGCTGTTTCGTGAGCAGATTAAAAACGGCGGCCCCGTGACCATTACCCACCCGGAGATCACCCGCTACTTCATGACCATTCCTGAGGCCGCGCAATTGGTGATTCAGGCCGGCGCCATGGGCACCGGGGGCGATGTGTTTGTGCTGGACATGGGCCAGCCCGTGCGCATCATGGACCTGGCCCGGCGCATGGTGGAGCTCAAAGGCCTTCAGGTGAAAAATGATGAAAACCCAGACGGAGACATTGAGCTGGTGATTACTGGTTTGCGCCCTGGTGAAAAACTTTACGAAGAGCTTTTGATTGGCGATAACCCCAGGCCCACTCAGCATGCACGCATCATGAAGGCGCACGAGCAGTTTTTGCATTGGCCACAGTTGGAGGAAAAGCTCAATGCACTCAACATCGCCGTAGGGGTGAACGATGTACCAGCCATCCGTAGCCTGTTGGCGCAGGTGGTGACCGACTACCAGGGCGCTGGTGCGGTGGTTGACTGGGTGCACCTGGCGATGGAGCGCCAGGCCAATGCCATAGACGCTGGCTAGAAGGTATTAATTTTACGGATGCTGGAGGGCGGTACCGTCATGCGTACCTGCTTGCTCAGGATGTTGAGCAAGACTATCACTCGGCTT
>JAURGS010000273.1 GCA_030833685.1 Rhodoferax sp.
CTTTGAGCCGCGAGACCATGAAGCGCGACGCCTGCATCAGGTGCTCATGAGCCAAGCGGGCGGCTTGTTCAGCCTGACCTTCGGTGATGGCCTGCAAGATGGCTTCGTGCTGGTCCCAGATGTCGCGCGGGCTTTGGTCCTGCAACAAGACCTCACCCATGGCGCGCTGCGTGTACAGCAGGTGGGAATCCATGGCTGACGCTATTGCGCGCGCACTGCAAAACCTGCCCGCTTTGCTGGATGTGGTGGTCACGCCCGAAGCGGCCTCGTCGGACGCCAAGTCGGGCCTGGCCTGGGTGCCCGATTTGCAGGCGCTAGGCGCCTGGGATGAGGCTGAGGCCCGCTGGCGCGCCCAGCAGGTTTGACCAATCGATTGCGCTTGTGGCAGCGGCACACCGCTCAAGCGCATAAGCTCGTCTTCTGGCATAGACAAACGCGTCATGCCGGGACTATGATCCCCGCCCGTTGCCGTGACGTTGTGTTGCGGCTTGTTTTAGCGGACAGTTCATGAATCTCAATCGCCGGCAGGCTTTTGCCTATGGTGGTGCGCTGGCCTTAAGCGCAAATTTCTCAACCTCACTCGCTCAAAGTCACGCGCCACACCATAGCGGTGCATATGAGCGACTGCGCGAGCCTGGTGAGGTGCCCAGGCCGCCGCTGGCAGACCAGCAGGCCGTGTTCGATAGCCCGGCGCCCATGGCTACCAACCCCGGGCGCTGGATAAAGCGAGCGGCTTTGCCTTTGCCCAGAAGCGAAATGGCCTGGGCGGCAGTGATGGGCGCGCGCATGCACCTGATAGGCGGCTACGGCGAGCAACGCGTGGATCGACCCTATCACCATGTGTACGATGCGCCCACAGACCGCTGGTTGATTGCCAAGCCTTTGCCGCTGGGCGCCAACCATGTTGGTGTGACCGTGCTGGATGGCCGCCTCTATGCCATTGGTGGCTTCACCGAGCAAAACCGAAAACCGCATGATCAGTGCTTTGTCTACACCGAGGCTGAGGACAGTTGGCAGTCCATTGCGCCATTGCCCAAGGCTTGCGGTTCGGTGGCCTGCGTGGCCTTAGACGGCATGCTGCACGCCATTGCGGGTGCCGTGGGTGACTCGTTTGCCACCAAGCATTCGATTAACTGGCACTGGGTGTATGAGCCCACATCGGATCGCTGGCAGCCCAGAGCACCGCTGCCGACAGCGCGAGACCATGTGGCCGCTTTACCGCACGGCGGGCTGATTCATGTCATCGGCGGGCGGGTCGACAGCTTTTTGACCAACTCCAACCTGCACCACGTCTATGACCCGCAGAAAGACGCCTGGCAGCCACGCAATCCCTTGCCCACGGCGCGTTCGGGCCATGGCGCGGCCATTCTTGACGGCAGGATTTTTGTCATGGGTGGTGAAGGTTCGAACCGGGTCTTTGGACAGAACGAGGCCTACGATTTGAAAACAGACAGTTGGCAGCAGTTTGCGCCGATGATGACGCCACGCCATGGTCTGGGCGCGGTGGCCATCGGTCGCTCCATTTATGTTGCTGGGGGCGGTGCGGTCATGGGCGGCGGCATTCAGACCTCGATTCACGAGGCCTTCACGCTGGATTGAGAAAGCTGGGATCGGGCAGTGACCGATCTTGGCCGTCATTGGAACCAGGGCTGACTGTTAGATCTGAATATTTCCTGTCCTGATCAGCCCTGAGACCGCCAGGGAAATTTTGCAGATAGCTAATTAGCGGCCGGTCCCGGGCAGGCGGGGTTTTTTTGAGCGGCCAGCCTCAGCTCTTGGCGTCCTATGGTTTGGGGCTATTTTCTTCTAGCTGTGGGAGCTGCTTCAAGCTACGCAGCAATGGGTGACGCCAAGCCAGCGCCACCACAATCAAAGTACCCAAGCCGGCGAAGGCCAAGGATGCCCGCAGGCTGACATGTTCGCCAAGCCAACCCCCGATCAATGCACCGGGGCCAGCGGGCAGCAATATCAGCCACCGCATGGTGCTGGTCATGCGCCCGAGCAGTGGCGCAGGTGTGACGGCCTGGCGCAAGGCCAGAAAGTTAATGAAGGTCAAGACCGCTCCAAACCCGAAACTCCCCAGCATCAAGGTGAACATAACAACGCCCAGACCCCCGCTGGGCGCCATGCTGCAGATCAGCCAGCCGAGGCCACTGACTGCCAGTCCCAACATCAGTGTCGGTCCGGTGCCCAGCCAGGCGGAGATGTGCTTGCCAAAAATACTGGCCAGTACGGTGCCCAGGCCTAAAAAGACAAAGCTGACGCCAATATCGGCTTCGTTCATTTTCAGTATTCGGGTGGCAAACAAAATCTGTACGACTGTGGCGGCGTGATGAAACAACTGCCAGCCACCCATGGTCAGCGCCATGGCCATGAGCAAAGGGGTACGCCGGACAAAACGCGTTCCTTCCTTCAGGTCGGATAGAAAGCGGGCTTGACTGTGCTTGACGATAGCCTCGCGCACTGCAATGCCTCGCAGCACCAACACAGACGCCAGCAGCATACCGGCATCGACGACAAGAGCCACGGGTGCCCCTACCGCCTTGATCAACAGGCCGGCCAGGCCAGGTCCTACAACCTCAGCGCCGGAGCTGGCCAGTGCGTTTTTGGCGTGCGCTTCCACCAGGCGACCACGGGGTACCACTTGGGTCAGCACAATCTGCGCAGCAGACCCAGCGACCACGTGCACACAACCGAGCACAAAGCCCACGGCGTACATCCATGGCATGCCTAGCCAGTTCATCCACCACGCCAGCGGAACGCTGGCCAGCACAAGCGCAAGCAAAGCCTCACCAGCCACATAGACCGGCAGCTTTCGCACCCGGTCCAACCAGACGCCGGCGGGCAGCGATAGCAGAACAAAAGGTAAGAGCTGTGCCGCGGTCAGGGTGCCCATTTGCGTAGGCGTGGCTTGGAGCAGGACGACCGCAGTCAGTGGCAACGCGAGCATGCTCACCTGGCCACCAAGCGAGCTGATGAGGATGGAGACGAACAGCCGACGGTACGCCGCGTCTTGAAGCAAGTCGTCGGCCGGGAGAACCTTGGTGAGACGAGGCCAAATATTGAGCACGGCGCAAC
>JAURGS010000274.1 GCA_030833685.1 Rhodoferax sp.
ATGAAGCGGCCTGTGGTCTGGTGTGAGCAGGGGATTGGCGATCAGTTGTTATATGCCTCACTCATTCAAGCCTTGGCCGGAGAGTGTACTCATGTCACGGTGCTGATCGACTCGCGCGCACATGCCAAGGAGTTGGCGGCCAACCGTCGCCTGGCTGACGTAGCCGAAGCGTCACGTTTTACCGAATTGCGAGAATATTTGGATGGCGAACTCAAGCGGCTGGGGCAGGGCAATCAGCAGAGCCGGGAAGAGGTTCTTGAGCGCGTGAGTGCGCTGGAGCGTTCGGTGCAACTGGCCATTGAGCACTCTGGTAACTCGCTGGCCGCTAGTCTTGGCGAGATGGACGAGCGCATGCGCGGCTTGGGTCCGCCAAGGCTTTGAGCAGGTTTGAAGGCGCAGCTTAAGCCTGCGCACTATGGAGCGGCAAAAAAAATCATAAGCCAGCCCATGTTTTGAGGAGACGCACTGTGAAAAAGCCGGTTCTGAGAATCTTGTTGCTGATCCTCGTGGTGGCGCTGGTGCTGGTGCTGGCACGATGGTGGTACACCCAGCAGGAAGCGAAAAAAGTTGCTGCCGTGCAAACGTCCCAGACCGCTGCCGTGGCGCCGCCTGCGACCACCGGGTCGGTCACGAGCGCCTTGCCGGTGACGACATTACCACCCGACCCGACGGCGCCTAGCGCGTCCGCTGGCCCGGATCCCTTGGCCTTAGAGGTACCCCAGGAGGCGCTTGAGGCGGATGATCTGTTTGTGCGTACCCTGTCCGATTTAATTACCCGCAAGTCGCTTAAAGAATTCTTCCAGACTGACGCTATGGCGCGTCGGGTTGTGGCGACCACCGATTGTTTGCCGCGGGATCACTGCTCCTGGACGATATGGCCGGTGCATCGCACACCCGGGCGGTTTTCTGTGGTGCCTAACGCCGACGGCTTAGGCGGCACCCTCAGCAGTGGCAACTCCGCGCGGTACAGCCCTTTTTTGCAGTTTGTAGAGAGCGTGGACACGCCAAAGTGGATCACGCTTTACCGGCAGGTCTACCCCTTGTTACAGCAGGCCTATGTTGATTTGGGCTACCCCAACCCGTCTTTTCACGACCGACTGCTGCAGGTGATCGATCACTTGCTGACGGCACCCGTGCAGGCCAGAGCGCCTGATCTGCACCTGGTCGAAGTGCGCGGCCCTGTGGCCTCGCTGCAGCCCTGGGTTCGATATGAATACACCGATGCCGCGCTCGAAAGCCTGTCAGCGGGGCAGAAGATCTTGGTGCGAATGGGTGCGGCCCACCACCAGCGCATGCGTATCAAACTCACCTCCCTGCGGGCGGCGTTGACGGTACTGCCCAAGCCGTCCCCAGTGAAAGCCCCTTGAGCGGGTTTGCCCTGTTCCTCGACAACTGCTGGTTGCGCCAGTAGCGTGTCTGCGGCCAGGGCTTGGCCGCGCCCTAGCTTCCCTTTGTGCCCCCGCGGTGGCATTTTTTCTGATTTGACAGCGCCGTGCGTTTCGCATCGCCTGCCTCGAATGCCGTCCTCTGATACGCGCCAATTGTGTTAAGATACGTTTGTACAAATATATTTTTGTCCGGCCCTGGCGCCGTCTACTGGCCGAAGTAGGGTTCAGCGCAACCGAAGCGGCCGATTACATCAACTTTCAGGAGAAAAAAATGACCAAAACACGTGCACTCTCGCGCCCCACCGCTTTGTTGGGGGCTGTGCTGCTGGTGGCTAGCACCGGCGCTATGGCAGCTGACAAGTGCGGCAAAGTTACCGTGGCGAGCATGAACTGGCAGTCCGCCGAGGTATTGGCGGAAATCGACCAACTGATTCTGGCCAAAGGCTATGGCTGCGACGTGGAAATGGTGCCGGGCGACACCATGCCCACCCTGACTTCGATGATGGAAAAGGGCAAGCCCGATGTCGCACCCGAGGCCTGGATTAACTCGGTGCGCCGGCCTTTGGATGCCGCGGTCAAGGAAGGGCGCCTGCACTACGCTGCTCGCTCGCTCAAAGACGGTGGCGTTGAGGGCTGGTGGATTCCAAAGTATGTTGCTGATGCCAACCCAGGCATCAAAACCATTGATGACGCGCTCAAGCGCCCTGACCTGTTTCCCTCGGCAGACGATAAGGCCAAGGGTGCAGTGCACAACTGTCCCTCGGGGTGGAACTGCCAGCTCAGCACCGGCAATGCCTTCAAAGCCTGGGGCGCGAGCGCCAAGGGCTTTGTTCTGGTAGACCCGGGTTCGGCAGCAGGTCTGGACGGATCCATTGCCAAGGCCTACGAGCGCAAACAGGGCTGGTTGGGCTACTACTGGGCCCCGACCTCAATCCTGGGTAAATACGCCATGGTTAAGCTCGACCCGGGTGTTCCCCACAACAAGGCTGAATGGGAAGCTTGCAACTCTAAAGCTGAATGCGCCAGCCCCAAGAAAAACGATTGGGCGCGTGCTGACGTATTCACCGTGGTCACTGATCGCTTCAAAAAAGCGGGTGGGCCAGCTGTTGAGTACCTGAACAAGCGTAACTGGGGCAACGACACGGTCAATAACCTACTGGCCTGGATGCAAAACAACCAGGCCTCGGGCAAAGACGGTGCACGCCACTTCCTTAAAACCATGCCGCAGGTCTGGACCGGGTGGGTCTCTGCCGAGGCCGCAGCGAAAGTTAAAGCCGCTGTGAAATGAGTGCAGATTGGCTAGAGGCGTTTCCGGCCTTTGGTTCGGAAACCCTCAGCGCGCTACGGCGCGCCATTGACGGTACGTTTCGCACCTTCACTCGGGAGTATGGTGAGGCGCTGGAAAACTTTTTCGAGCCGCTTCGCCAGTTCCTGTTGATGTCAGAACGCCTGCTGACAGAGTCTCCATGGCCGGTGGTCATTGGTGGCATTGCGTTGATTTCCTGGTTGGCCTCGCGTTCGCTGAAGATCCTTCTCGGAACCATCTTGACGATGTTTCTGATTGGTCTGTTTGGCATGTGGGAAGACACCATGAAGACAATCTCCATGATTTTTGTCTGCACGGTGGTCGCCATTGCCTTAGGCCTGCCTATCGGCATCATCATGAGCCGTTCTGAGCGCGTTCAGCGT
>JAURGS010000275.1 GCA_030833685.1 Rhodoferax sp.
CGAACCCGATGCATTTGCCGCTGGTGAGCGTTACTGGCCAGATGACCTGGCGGACCAGCTGTTTTACGAGCCCGTGCCAAGAGGTCTGGAGATCAAGATTGCAGACCGTCTCAGGGAGCTCAGAGGTCGCAAGCCAAAGTGACGGTGTTCTGATCCGTTGCCAGCTTCGCGGCTGGCCAGCCTGACTACACTGCTGTGATGATTTATCTGCAAAAAATCCTGCCGGTTTTCCTCTCACCGCTGTTCGTGCTTGGCCTGTGCGTGATGTGGGCGGTCTGGCGCCGCCAGCGCTGGTTGGCAGTTCTGGCGATTCTTGGCCTGTGGACACTGGCCACACCCTTTGTCTCAGACAGACTGATGCGCGCTGTCGAAGGCCACAGCGTGCGTTTAAGCGCAAGCAGCATGCCTCAGGTGGACGCCATTGTGGTGCTCAGTGGCATGCTTACCGATTCGCCAGGTGAGGCGGGTACGGTCACCGAGTGGGGGGATGCTGACCGGTTTTTTGCCGGCCTTGAGCTGTATGCCGCAAAGCGATCGGCCTCGCTTATCTTTACCCGCGGCAAGCTGCCTTGGTCACTCTCGAAAGAAACTGAGGGAGATGTTTTGCGTCGGTATGCCCTGCAAAGCGGCGTGCCTGCATCCGCCATCGCGCTGACCACCGAAGTGACCAACACGCGCCAGGAAGCCGCCGCTGTGCGCAGCTTGCTAAAGAAGCCGTCTGCCCAGGTGATTTTGGTGACCTCCGCGTTTCACATGGCCAGGGCCAGGCAGGTATTTGAGCGTGAGGGCTTGCGCGTGCACGCCTTCCCGGTTGACTTCAAAGCCTCTGTGCGGCGCACCACGTTCATCGATTTCTTGCCCGACGCGCGTGCTTTGCGTTGGGCGGACGTGGCGATTCGGGAGTGGATCGGGCAGTTGTATTACCGTTGGGCTTCCTGGAGCTGAAGTCGGTAGGTTCAAGCCAATGGGGCTTGCGCGGCCAACTGAGCAGCACCATGCCCACGACCCCAAAATTTGCCTGGCGAATATGCCTAAAATCCCGGGATCAGTTTCGTCAAAGAAATTGCTCGAGCCACTTTCCACAAATTGGGGTTTCGCTTATCTGCGGTGGGTTTCGCCGCGGTGTCCTGGCGCTGGCCTTGGCTGGCGCAATCCACCGGAGTTAAGGTATGGATATTTTTTTGCAGCAGATCATCAATGGTCTGGTGTTGGGCAGTGTGTATGCCTTGGTCGCCCTGGGCTACACCATGGTGTACGGCATTATTGGTCTGATCAACTTTGCCCATGGCGAAGTGCTCATGGTGGGCGCCCTGACCAGTTGGTCTGTGATCGGCATGATGCAGGCCGGAATGCCCGGCGCCCCGGGGTGGCTAATGCTGTTGATCTCCTTGTTAATTGCTTGCGTGGTCGCGGGGGCGCTGAACTTCACGATCGAAAAGTTGGCGTACAAGCCGCTGCGTAACAGCCCACGACTCGCGCCCCTGATCACGGCGATTGGCATGTCGCTGCTCTTGCAAACATTGGCAATGATCATTTGGAAGCCCAATTACAAGCCCTTCCCGTTTTTGTTGCCTACGGTCCCGTTTGAGGTGGGTGGCGCTGTTATCACCCTGACTCAGATCATCATCCTGGCGACGACGGTATTGACGCTGGCCGTTTTGATGTGGCTGGTGAACTACACGCGACTCGGCCGTGCCATGCGCGCCACCGCTGAGAACCCGCGGGTAGCCGCTTTGATGGGCGTTAAGCCTGATGTGGTGATTTCAGCCACCTTTGTGATTGGCGCGGTGCTGGCTGCTGTAGCCGGTGTCATGCTGGCCGCCAACTACGGGACGGTTCAGCACACCATGGGATTTCTGCCGGGTTTGAAAGCGTTCACGGCCGCGGTTTTTGGTGGTATTGGTAACCTGGCCGGTGCGGTCGTTGGGGGGGTGTTGCTTGGCCTGATCGAATCCCTTGGTGCGGGCTATATCGGTATCCTGACCGGCGGTGTGCTTGGAAGCCATTACTCTGACATCTTTGCTTTCATTGTGCTGATTGTGGTCCTCACGCTGCGGCCATCTGGCCTGCTCGGTGAGCGGGTGGCAGACCGGGCTTGAGAAGGAGCAGACCATGACTCAAAAACAAAAAATCACGGTATTTCTGTTGGCTGCGCTGGGTTTGCTGTTGGTGCCTCTGGTCCTGCAGAACTTTGGCAACGCCTGGGTGCGTATCGCTGACATGGCCTTGTTGTACGTGCTGCTGGCACTCGGCCTGAACATTGTGGTGGGCTATGCGGGCTTGTTAGACCTGGGTTATGTGGCGTTTTTCGCGATTGGCGCCTATATGTACGCCTTGCTTGAATCACCGCACCTGATCGAGACATTCCCAGCGGTAGCTGCCATGTTCCCCGATGGCATGCATTTGCCGATCTGGGCGGTGATTCCGGCGGCGGCTTTTTTGGCGGGTGTCTTGGGCGTGTTGCTCGGGGCCCCGACGCTGCGCTTGCGCGGTGACTACCTGGCCATTGTCACTTTGGGGTTTGGCGAAATCATCCGGGTGTTTCTGAACAACCTGGACCATCCCGTCAACCTGACCAACGGGCCCAAGGGTCTTGGGCAGATTGATGCGATTTCGATTTTTGGTTTGAGCATGAGTAAGCGTGTCGACATTGGCGATTTTGAATTGCCGTCGGTGACGCTCTACTACTACGTGTTCTTGGCTTTGGTGGTGGTTAGTGTGCTGATTTCGCACCGCCTTGAACTCTCTCGCGTGGGGCGGGCCTGGATGGCCATCCGCGAGGACGAAGTTGCCGCCAAAGCGATGGGCATTAACACGCGTAACCTGAAGTTGCTGGCATTTGGCATGGGCGCAACTTTTGGCGGCGTATCGGGTGCCATGTTTGCATCGTTTCAAGGCTTTATCTCGCCCGAGTCCTTCAGTCTGATGGAATCGATCATGATCGTGGCCATGGTGGTGCTTGGCGGCATCGGACACCTGCCAGGGGTGATCCTGGGCGCAGTGATGCTCTCGGCCATGCCTGAGGTGCTTCGCTATGTGGCTGGCCCCTTGCAGGCCATGACCGAT
>JAURGS010000276.1 GCA_030833685.1 Rhodoferax sp.
TTTTTGAAAGTGCCTTCCCCGCAGGAGCGCTTCAATGCCCGTCAAGGGCGCTTGCGGGTGTTGGTGATTGGTGGCAGCTTGGGTGCGCAGGCACTCAACACCGTGGTTCCGCAGGCCCTGGCGCAAATACCACCGCAAAGTCGCCCTGTGGTGCTGCATCAAAGTGGCGAGCGCCAGATTGACGCGTTGCGTGCGAACTATGTGGCCCAAGGCATCGATGCCCAGCTAACGCCATTTATTGAAGACACTGCGCAGGCCATGGCCGATGCGGACCTGGTGATTTGCCGTGCGGGTGCGAGCACAGTCACGGAAATTGCGGCAGTTGGCGCAGCGGCGCTGTTTGTGCCATTTCCTTTCGCAGTCGATGATCATCAAACGCATAACGCACGCTTTCTGGTTGACCAGGACGCTGCATGGCTGATGCCACAAAACGAATTCCAGGCGGAGCGTCTGGCGCTTTGGCTGCAAGGCTTGCAGCGGGAGGCGTTACTCGATAAGGCGGTTCGCGCCCGTGCGCTGGCCAAAGTTCAGGCTACTCAGCAGCTGGTCACAGCATGCGAGGAGTTGCGGTCATGAAGCACGCGATTCGGCGCATTCACTTTGTTGGCATCGGTGGTGTGGGCATGTCCGGCATTGCTGAGGTGTTGCACAACTTGGGCTACAGCATTTCGGGTTCAGATCAAGCCGACAGCGCAACCTTGCAGCGCTTAGCCGGCCTGGGCATTCAGACCTTTGTGGGTCACGCCAAAGACCATGTTCAAGACGCAGATGCGGTGGTGACCTCCACCGCAGTGCAGCCTGACAACCCAGAGGTGTTGGCCGCGCGTGGCAGGCGCATTCCGGTGGTGCCGCGTGCGTTGATGCTTGCCGAGCTGATGCGTTTGAAGACGGGTATTGCCATCGCTGGCACGCATGGCAAGACCACCACCACCAGCCTGGTTGCCAGCGTGTTGGCAGAGGCGGGTTTAGACCCCACGTTCGTGATTGGTGGGCGCTTGAACAGCGCCGGTGCCAACGCGCGTTTGGGCAAGGGTGACTACATCGTGGTCGAGGCAGACGAGTCGGATGCGTCGTTTCTGAATCTATTGCCGGTGATGTCGGTGGTGACCAATATCGACGCCGATCACATGGAGACCTATGGCCACGATTTCGACCGGCTCAAAGCCGCGTTTGTCGACTTCTTGCACCGAATGCCGTTCTATGGCACCGCCATCTTGTGCACCGATGACCCGGCGGTGAAGTCGATCGTTGCACAGGTTACCTGTCCGGTCACCAGCTACGGTTTTGAGCAGGGCGCTCAGGTTCGTGCTGTGGACGTGCGCGCCGTCGGAGCGCAAATGCACTTTCGTGTCCAGCGCAGAAACGGTGTGGTTCTGCCAGACCTGGACGTGGTGTTGAACTTGCCCGGGCGCCACAACGTGCTCAACGCCTTGTCGGCCATTGCGGTGGCTGCTGAACTCAGTATTTCGGACGAGGCCTTATCGCGCGCCCTGTCGAACTTCAATGGCGTGGGTCGTCGCTTTCAGCGTTATGGCGACTGCCCTGCCAAGGGGGGTGGCAGCTTTACTTTGGTGGATGACTACGGCCACCACCCGGTCGAGATGGCCGCCACGATTGCCGCTGCCCGCGGCGCATTCCCTGACAGGCGACTGGTATTGGCTTTTCAGCCGCACCGGTTTACTCGAACACGCGACTGCTTCGATGACTTTGTGAAAGTGATTGGTCAGGCCGATGCGGTGTTGTTATCTGAGGTGTATGCCGCAGGTGAGCAGCCCATTGTTGCGGCCGACGGGCGCTCACTGGCACGCGCACTGCGCGTAGCTGGTGAGATTGAGCCAGTTTTTGTGGACGACATCGCCGATATGGCCAGCCGCATTGTCGACAGCGCGCGCGGCGATGACGTGGTTTTGTGCATGGGCGCGGGATCGATTGGTGCTGTGGCCGCGCGGGTATTTGCGCTATCTCAGGCGCACGCTAACGCTAGCCCAAAGGTAACAGCAGATGGAGGGCCGGCTTGATGGCAAGCACCGACTGGTCAACAGAAAAAGTGGCTGTTCTCATGGGAGGGCGCTCCGCCGAGCGCGAAATTTCCTTGATGTCAGGCCAGGGTGTGCTCAGGGCATTGCAGGAAAAAGGCATTGACGCCCATGCATTTGATCCGGCCGAGCGTGACCTCTGGCAGCTCAAGGCCGAGGGTTTCACGCGCTGTTTTATTGCCTTGCATGGCCGCTTTGGCGAGGACGGAACCGTGCAGGGTGCGCTGGAGTTGCTGGGCCTGGACTACACCGGCTCTGGCGTGATGGCCTCGAGCATCAGCATCGACAAGCTCATGACCAAACACATCTGGCAAGCCGACGGTTTGCCAACGCCCGCCTGGCGCCGAGTCGATAGCGTGGCAGCCACCGAAGCTGCCTTGGTGGAGTTGGGCGCGCCGATGATCGTGAAACCCGCGCGCGAGGGTTCGACGCTGGGGCTGAGCAAGGTCTTTCAAGCCGCCCAGTGCGCGCCAGCATTTGCTTTGGCTGTTGGCATGGACGAGGAGGTGTTGTGCGAACAGTTTGTTGAAGGTGACGAAGTGACTGTGCCTGTTCTGGGCCAGGGTGAGTCAGCGCGCGCGCTGCCTTTGATCCGTATCGTCGCACCCGACGGCAATTACGACTACCAGAACAAGTATTTCAGCGACGAGACCAAATATCACTGTCCCTGCGGGCTTCCCGAGGCCGAGGAAATGCGCATCCGTGAAATGGTGATGAAGAGTGCGCGGGTGCTGGGTTGCGAAGGCTGGGGACGCGCAGACCTGATTCGCCGGCCGGACGGCAGCGTGCAGTTTCTTGAAATGAATACCTCACCGGGAATGACCGGCCACAGTCTGGTGCCGATGGCTGCCCGTCAGGCGGGACTTTCGTTCAACAATCTGGTGATGCGGATACTGGAGCTTGCCCATGTGGGATAAACCTGCCGCCTTGGGAATGCTAGCCGATCTGCTGGTTGTGGCTTCCCTGCTGGGGTTGTTGTACGGGGGGGTGCTGTTCGCTGTGCGTTCGCCGGTCTTTTTGATCACCG
>JAURGS010000277.1 GCA_030833685.1 Rhodoferax sp.
CAACCCCTGCTTGGAGCGCCAGCCACAGAGCGGCACCTTGCAGCCATCCTGAAAAGCACGCCCGACTCGACGGCAATTAACCCGCGCCCGCGGCCAGGTGCTGCAAGGCTTTCGTGCGCTCGGACTGGGGCTTTTGTGCCAGCGCCTTGGCCGCCTTAAAAAAATCCGGCCAGCGGCGCCCAACACTGTCAAACAGGGCTTCAAAGCCACCAACCAAATCGTCATAGGCAGCCTGAGCACCCAAGCTGGCGTTATTGGCCTGCTGTACCCAGGCGTCATAGCTGCCATCGCCGCCCCAAGTGGTCTTGAGCACCGCATAGTCGTGGCGAAACTGCTCAAACACCCGTGCTTTCGCCCGCGCTAATTCATCCGATGCCGCGTTTGACTGTTCAGCGCCTTGGTACACCTGCGCCAGGCTTGCCCGCACCGAGCGGGTCAGCGCCCTAAACGAGGAGCGCCGGCTCTCAAGGCGCTCAAACTCCAATTGCAACTGCGGATTTGATTGCTGACGCAGCCACTGCGAAGTGCCTAGCCGTGCCACAGCAGTGGCAAATGACTCGTCGAAAACCGTATCCGACCCCACATAAAGCACTTGATGGGCAAGCTCATGAAACATCAGCTTGGCCAAGTCGGCGTCCCCATAATTCGCCCAGGTGTTCAACAGGGGGTCGCCACCAAGCCAATTCATCCAGCCCAGGGTAGAGTAAGCCGGCACGCCATACACCTCCACCTCCAGCCCCTGCGAGCGCAGTTGTGCAGCAAACTGCTGGGCCGCCTCCTGCTCAAAATAGCCTCGGTAGGCGACACAACCCATCACAGGGAAACACCAGGTCTTGAGCTTTAAAGAATAGGCAGGCGCAGCCACCACGTTCCACACCACATGGGATCGGCCCAGATCGGCATAGCGCTGGTAACTGGTGTTCTCGGGCAAGCTGAGTTCTTCTGAGGCATACCGGCGCAGACGCTGCGCCATGCGCAGACGATCACGCAAAGCCGAGCTGGTCGACGGTGATAGCAGCAGCCGATCGATAGGCTCTGCAGCCATGAGCAGGCGCGTATGGCCTTGTATGGACTGCAGGTAGTAGGACATTTCCGCGCAACCACCTAGTGCAGCAATCAGGCCTATGCCCAAAAGAACCCGCGCGGTGCGGTGCGCAGCCGCGGAAATAAGAATCCAAACCTGTGACATTGAACTAACCCCACGCAGTAGGATCGGCGCTAACCCGCAAAAATGCTTCACCTGGACCCTACGCGATGCTTTACAAATTCAAATCCAAAACCAGCGGTGACGTGATCATGCTGCAGCCTCATGGACAGCGCCTGCTGGAAATCATGGGCAAATACCTGCCCGAAGACCCCAGCGGCGCAGGCATATTGTTGCCCGAGCACATGGCTGTCGCGCTGAGCCAGTTAAAGCAGGCCATCGATACCGAGGAACAGGCTCAAGCACAAGCCCGGGCGCAGGCCGAGGCGCAAGGCCTGGCTGCGCCCCGCTTTGAAAGCGTGGGGCTTCGGCACCGCGCCACACCACTGATGAAAATGATCGAGCGCGCCGCACGCGATGAGGTGTCCATCACCTGGAACACCTGAGGTGCGACTGGCCCGCGTGCTTTTTCTTTGAGGCACCTGCGCCCGCTCACCACGCACCCTTCGCCTCTGGACACCAGCGTGCCGTAGCAGTCGCGCTGGGCGCACCTACTTGTAGCTGCGTGCGTCTTCAATCACCTTGCCGTCATTGGGCAACGTGTTCGGTGCGAGCCAGCGCACATCGCCGCGTAATTTCGTGATCTCGCGCATCACCTGAACAATTTTTTCAGACAAGTCCTCAGACGCTGCGTGGGAACTCTCCAAATGCAGGGTCATCTCGTCGTTGGCCATCTCGCCACTGACCACCAGGCGCGCCCGCACCACCTCGGGAAATCGGCGCACGATCTGGTCGACCTGCTCTGGGTGCACGAACATGCCACGCACCTTGGTCGTCTGGTCTGCACGCCCCATCCAGCCCTTGATCCGCATATTGGTTCGGCCTGTCGGACACCTACCCGGCAAAACGGCAGACAAATCGCCGGTTGCGAAACGAATCATCGGATAGAGCGTGTTGGTGGTGGTGACCACCACTTCACCAACCTCACCATCGGGCACCGGAACCCCTGTGCCCGGGCGCACAATCTCTAGGATCACATCCTCATCGACCACCAAGCCCTCGCGCGCCGATGTCTCGTAGGCAATAGACCCCACATCGGCGGTGGCGTAACACTGGTAACCTTGAACACCGCGTTCGATAAACCAGTCACGCAGGCTCGGCGGGTAAGCCTCGCCACCAAATAGGGCCTTGCGTACGGTGGGCAATGCCACGCCCAGCTCCTGGGCTTTTTCCAAAATGATCTTGAAAAAGCTGGGCGTGCCGATGTAGCCAGCCGGGCGCAAGTCAGCCATCGCTTTGACCTGTTGTTCGGTTTGGCCGGTGCCGGCGGCAAACACGCTGCATCCCAGCGCAATCGCACCGGTTTCCATCATGGAGCCAGCAGGCACAAAGTGATAGCTGAAACTGTTGTGAACCAAATCGCCTGCGCGAAAGCCTGCGGAAAAAATGGGGCGCGCCATGCGCCAGTAATCTCTGGCACGGCCACCGGGCTCGTAGATCGGGCCCGGGCTGGCAAAAACACGCGGCATCAAGGGCCCGTAAGTTGATGTGGCCATGCCGCCGAATGCGCTGGCGCCTCGGGAACGACTGAGCGCTTGCATGTCCAGCAGGTCATGCTTGCGCAGCACAGGCAGACGAGCCAGCGCGTCACGGCTGATGATTTCGTGCGACGCGACGCCTTGCAAAATTTCGCTGTACGCCAGCGACGATTCTTGGGCATTTGACACGCAGGCTGGGAGCCTGGCCATCAGCTCCGACTCGCGCAGCGCTGGTTCCCTGCTCTCCAGTCCATCCAAAAATTCGCTTCGTGCCATCCCTGCGCCTCAGTTCATCCCATCACCAATCGCGCCAGCCTTAAGCCAACCAGCGCTTGCGGCGCTTGTAGCTCTTCACATCCTTGAAGTTCTTGCGCT
>JAURGS010000278.1 GCA_030833685.1 Rhodoferax sp.
CCCTGAAAAGTCGGGCTCAGGCGCCCAAAGCGGTAGCGGCCTATTGCCAGGCGCCGAGATACCTGCCCACGTTTTCGCTGGGGAGTTGCGGGAAGCGGTGCGCTCATTGCGATTGTGCCAATCGGTTCATCACCCAGCCTGCTGCACACATGCCAAAGGTGGCAGTGACTGAAACCAGTGAGCCAAAACCACTGCAATTGAGCGATCCGTCGCTTTGCGGGGCGCATGAGGCGTCCACCTGGCGTACTGCTTCGCGACTGAACACGCAGGCAATGCCCATGTCACGCCCAGCTCGGGGGGCGCCAAATTGCTTGCGCAGGCGGTATCGCAGCTGGGCCAACAGAGGATCATGGGTGGTGTGCGCCAAATCGGCGATTGTCACCTCGTGGGCCAGTGATTTACCACCCGCGGCACCCACGGTAATGAAGAAGGTGCCTTGCGTTCTGGCCCAGGCGGACATGGCGACCTTGGCCTTCACCTGATCGCAGGCGTCGATCACTGCATCGACCTCACCCGGCAGCAAGGCAGGCCAGTTATCTGGCTCGACGAACGCCTCCACTATGTGGACCTTGCAAGCCGGATTGATCTGCGCTACGCGCTCTTTCATGGCCAGGACTTTGGCTTGCCCCAGTGTGGCATCCAGGGCCAACACCTGACGATTGATATTGGACTCGGCCACATGGTCCAGGTCGATCAAGGTCAGACTGCCAATGCCACTCCTGGCCAGGGCCTCTGCCGCCCAGGACCCAACACCACCCAGTCCAACCACAGCTACATGGGCCTGGCTTAGACGCTGTGCCCCGCCTAGTCCATACAAACGCTGCAAGCCGCCAAATCGGCGCTCAGCATCCATAAGGATTTCAGCGGAGTTCAAATGTCAAGCTTCCAAAAAGGGTGGACGCCTGGGCAACAAAGCCTAGGCCAGCCAATGATCTGTGCGGCGATCGCGAGGGGGAAAAAGTACAGCGGTCACACCTTGACAGGCATGAACCGCCAGGCAGTCGTCAAACACCCAGTGATTGTAGGATGCTCACACCCTGGCACTGATGCCTATTTGAGTCGGGTCAGACGCTCTTTGGCAGTGCTGGCGGCTTCCGATTGCGGGTAAGCCTTGATCAGGTCTTCCAGGGTTTTGCGGGCACCCTTGATGTCCTTGAGTTCGACCTGACAGTTGGCGATTGACAGCACCCCGTCTGGGGCGCGCAAATGATCGGGAGCCAGGGTGAGCAGGGTACGGAAATTCTGCATCGACTCTTTGTAATTGCGCGTGGCATATTGGGCATTCCCCAGCCAGAAGAAGGCAGAGGGTGCATATCCACTGCTGCTGTAGCGCCGAATGAACTCGGCAAATGCCGGTTGCGCTGCAACAAAATCACCTTTTCGAAAAATGGCCAAGGCCGATTCGAAATCACGTTTTTCGGCCTGTTCGGCCATGAATTCGCGCTCGTCGACACTGACCTTGACCGGCTCAAACTTGCGCAGCCGCTCTTCCATGCCCTGAGTCATGTCTTTTTGCTGGCGCTGCAACTCGGCAATATCTCGGGCCAACTGTTCATTGCGACCACGCTGCTGAGCCAGTTCAGACTGCAAGGTCTCTATCTGGTTTTGCAATTCCAGCAGGCTACGACGCAATTGAGCATTGTCCTCGCCAGCGCTGATAGCCGACTTTCCCAGCTTTTCTGATTCCTGTCGTTGCGCCTCAATACGCTGGCGCTGTTCGTCCACGCGCTGGCGTAATTCGAGTATGGCCCGTCTTGCCTCGTCGTCCTCAAACAAAGCGGACTGGGCCACGGTGACCTGAGCAGCCAACACCGCAAGCACCAGCCATGGCAAGAGCTTTTTCATGAATGCGATTCCAGGAGCTTAGCGGTAGGTGAGTTCAGCACGGCGATTTTTAGCCCAGGCAGCCTCATCGCCCCCCTGAGCAGCAGGCTTTTCTTTGCCATAGCTCACCGCTTCCATCTGGCTCTCAGAAACCCCTAAGAGTGACAATGCGCGACGCACAGCCTCGGACCGCTTTTGTCCGAGAGCGAGGTTGTATTCGCGTCCTCCACGCTCATCCGTATGGCCCTCGATATTCAATTTGCGGCCTTTGTTGGCATTCAGGAAGCGGGCGTGCGACTCCACCACCGACTGGGCTTCAGGCTTGATGACAAAGCTGTTGTAGTCGAAATAGATGGTGTGGGACACGCCAGCGGGACCTTGTCCGGGAACTGTCTGCGCCAGGGTAACCGGCGCCACTGCACTTTTGCTAGCGGCAGTACCACTATCGGCTGCTGGCGCAGGCGCGGCGGTACCCGTTCTGTCCTCGACAGGGACATCATCGAGTTTGACTGAGGATCCGCAGGCACTCAGAAGAAGGACAGTCGAAATGGCGATCAGCAGGTTCTTGAAATTCATTTTTGTAATAACTCCGTGGATAAATATTGCAACAAATATTCTACCGAAATGCAGGTTTACTTTTGGAAGGGGCCCCAATCTGGCTCGCGAATATCACCGCCCTGACCAGAAAGCCGTGCCTTGATACGACCATCCACAGTGGTGGTCATCAAAGCCTCTCGGCCCTGCGCCACAGTGGCGTACACAATGAGGCGGCCATTGGGCGCAAAGCTCGGGCTTTCATCCGACTGGGTATCACTGATGGCAGAGACCGCACCAGAGCCAAGATCCATGACATGGAGGCGGAAAGCGCCACCGATGCGAGAAATAAAAGCCATCCATCGGCCATCCGGGCTGAGCGAGGGGGAGATGTTGTAACCACCCTCAAAAGTCACGCGGTTCGCTGGGCCTCCATTGGCGGGCATACGATAGATTTGCGGGCTACCGCCTCGGTCGCTGACAAAATAGATGCTGCTGCCATCAGGCGCATAAACCGGTTCGGTATCAATGCTGGAAGAAGATTGCAGACGCCTCGGCTCGCCACCATTGGCGTCGATCGCAAATAGTTGCGAGCCACCGTCACGGCTCAGGGTGACAGCCAGGGTCTTGCCATCGGGCGACCAAGCGGGTGCACTGTTGGAGCCTCGGAAGTTGGCCATC
>JAURGS010000279.1 GCA_030833685.1 Rhodoferax sp.
TCAACACCGCCATGGCCTTGCCCCAGGTGCAGGAGCGACTCAAGGCCATGGCATCGGCTCCGATGGGTGCGGATTCCGCCACATTCGGCCGCTTTCTCGCCAGCGAGACCCGGCGCTGGGGCGGCGTGATCAAGCAACTGGACCTCAAGCCCTGAACGGGAGGCATACACCATGCGCGTCGTATTCGCCTTGTTCGACACCTTGAACCGGCGCTCGCTCGGTTGTTATGGTGGCAACACAGTCAAAACGCCGAATTTCGACCGGCTGTCGAAGCGGTCCGTCACCTTCGACCAGCACTGGGTCGGCAGCCTGCCCTGCATGCCGGCCCGGCGCGAGATCATGACTGGGCGGCACAACTTCCTGCATCGCTCGTGGGGGCCGCTCGAGCCATTCGACCATGCCTTCCCAGAGATCCTAGGCCAGCAGCGTGGCGTCTATTGCCATCTGGCGACCGATCATGCGCACTACTGGGAAGACGGCGGCGCGACCTACCACACCCGATACGACAGTGCCGAGTTGATCAGGGGCCAGGAGGCTGACGCGTGGAAGGGCATCGTCGAGCCCGATGCCGACAAGTGGTCAAAGCAGTACCACTCTTTGCAATACAGCATCGCGCGGCGCCACAAGAACCGTATCAACATGGCGAACCGCGAATACATCACCAAGCCCGAGGACTACCCGGCGGCGCAGACCTTCAGCGCTGGCATCGCGTTCATCGAACGCAACATCACGGCCGACAACTGGTTCCTGCAGATCGAGACCTTCGACCCGCATGAGCCGTTCGACGCTCCGATTCCGTACCGCGACGACTATCCGACCGACTACCGCGGTCCGACACTGGATTATCCGAACTACGGCCCGGTCAAGGAGGCGCCTGCCGAGGTGGCCGAGTTGCGCGCCAACTACGCCGCCACGCTGGCTCACTGCGACTACCAGCTTGGCCGACTGCTCGACCTGTTCGACCGGCACGACATGTGGAAAGACACGGTGCTGGTGCTGGGCACCGACCATGGCCTGCTGCTTGGCGAGCAGGAGATGTGGGGCAAGCTGGTCATGCCGGTATACAACGAAGTGGCGCATATCCCTCTGATGATCTGGCACCCGGACCACGCGGCGCAGGCCGGCCAGCGCCGCAGTGCCTTAACTCAGACCATCGACCTTATGCCGACATTCCTGGACCTGTTCGGCCTACCGGCGCCGGTAGAGGTGCAGGGCAAGTCGCTCTTGCCGCTGCTGGCCGACGATCTGGCCCGCATTCGCGACGCGGCCTTGTATGGGCAGCACGGCTGTGCCATCAACCTGACCGACGGGCGCTACACGTATTTCCTGTACCCGCCCAATGTCAAGGGTGGCAACTTGCACAACTACACTTTGATGCCGACCCACATCAAGAGCCTGTTCAGCATCGGTGAACTGCTCGACGCGACGCTGGCCGAGCCGTTCAGCTTCACCCGCGGTCTGCGCGTACTTAAGGTGCCGTGCACCGAAAAGTCCCCGGTGTTCAATCGCCAGGGTTCGGGGGTGCAAATCGACTGCAAAACGCGACTTTACGACCTGGCCAACGATCCGGGCCAGTTGCAGCCGATCGACGATCCGCAGGTTGAGGCTCGGCTTTTGCGGCAGATGATCGTCTTGATGCGGGCGACAGATGTGCCAGCGGAGATCTTTGCGCGCTTTGCACTGGATCCGGAGGCGGTCGACGATGGGGCGCTTGTGCTGGGGATTCGGGACACACGGCAGGTGCTGCCGGGCTGAGCTGACACATTGCCCGCAGGCTTGGGATATCTAGAAACACGGCCAAATGGCTCAGGAGCACCATGTTGTACGAAGAGCCCAGATAGTGCATCTGTGGTTTATTGGTCTATAGTGACCAATATCGCCACATAGCGGCTCATAGTTAAACCCTTGACATGGTGGGGGTCGTTGGTTCGAGTCCAATCGCGCCTACCAATGAAATCAATGACTTGCGGCACTTCAGTTGCCGTTTTTCATTTGTGGTGTGAAAAAAATGAAAACAAATTGCAGGCTCTTGGCTTTTGGTTGTTCCGGTAGTCAAATAATCCTAACCACCCACCTCGTCCTTCTCGTACTTCTTGAGGAATGATGTCTTAGCAGCAACTGCCAGTTTTTTCTCCGTGGCAACAGCTTGGCAAGGTAGCCTCTTGAACTGGGACGGATGTTCCCAGGGTCAGCCACACTCTTCAGATGCAGACAGCTTGCTAGTCAAATATCGGATTCGAACGCTAAGGCAATATTAGTCGTTCGTTTTCTCTGCTGCCTCGCGAGATGCCGGCAAATTGCTGGAAATGTTCAACATTTGTTGTATCGACTGTAGAACTGGGCGCCCATGCCATTCTGTCATCAGGCTGCAACAACTTGATTGGCGAGGCGTGTCAATAGCGCTAGGTCAGACCAGGTGAAAGTGTTCGAACACCAGGGTTACAAATCCAGCCGATGGCTGAATACTTTGGCAACCAGAGGCTAATAAATCCCCGGGGGTATCGCCATCGTGTCTACTTGACTAGCACTGGAATCTTGGTGAGCATATACGGGGGATCACATTTTGACGATTCTTGCCAAACAAACAATACTCGCGTCACAATGCCGATGTTTTTGGGCAGAACTCACGACATTCCAGGATGGGGGAGGGGCAAGCAGAAAAAGAAAATCGCCTTCTTTTTAAAGCGCTTAAGTGTTACTGCAAATCACATTTCCAGATAAAAATGTGTACCCACGGATCAACATCAACCATGAACAGGAGAATTTGAGTGACTACAACATTTCGCAGTTGGCTGCTCTTAGCCACCATGGTCGCCACCCCACTGCTCGCCAGCGCACAAGGCCAGACTTTGCGTTGGGCGGCCCAGAACGATATCTTGACGCTGGATCCCCACTCGCAGAACCACGCGACAACCAACAATATCATGAGTCATACCTATGAGACGCTGGTGACTTATGACAAGAACTACAAGCCTCAACCAGCCCTGGCAACCAGCTGGAGCCAGACCAGTCCTAC
>JAURGS010000027.1 GCA_030833685.1 Rhodoferax sp.
TGCGAGTCATTAGGAGCCAGGCGCGCAGCACTCACGGGGTCGACAAGGCCTAACTGTTGGTGCATTTGTGCCCATCCCTGGTCCGATGCCTCTGCCGCGATGGCCAGCCGAATCGCGGGGTCTGCTGATGGCATGGCGTCCAGACCCTGGCGCAGTGCCTTGAAGTAAAGCATTGTTCCACCCACCAGCAGTGGCCAGTTGCCACGCGATCGGATTTCAACGATCAAGCGCCGGGCGTCCTGCACAAACTGCGCTGCGCTGTAAGCCTGAGAAGGGTCTCGAATATCAATCAGATGATGTGCGACTTCGGCCCGCTCGCTTGGACTGGGCTTGGCCGTGCCAATGTCCATCCCGCGGTAGACCAGGGCCGAATCCACGCTAATGATTTCGATCGGCAGGTGTCGCGCGATGTCCATGGCCACCATCGTTTTGCCACTGGCGGTTGGGCCAGCCAAGGCAATGTAGCCGTTGGCAGGTACGCTGGGGCCAAAGGTGGTGGACGATGGAGTGGACATGGGGTGAGGCGGGCAGCCGCGTCGTGGCGCTACCCGTGAGAACACGCTTGGTTAGTGAAAGAAACAGAGCGTAGCAGAAGGCCGCTGCAAAAATTGGTGAAAGACCTGCTGGGATCGACGCTGCTGACACGGTGCATGCGCGAGGTGTTTAAGATCGGCGGGTGTTCACATCGTTTGGATTCAAGCATGGCAATCAGTTGGATGACCGTACTGAAAATTGTTCCCTGGGGTGATGTGATTGAAAACGCCCCGAAGTTAGCCACTGGGGCGCGCAACTTGTGGAGCGCTGTGGCCAGCAAGAAATCACCTCCTGCCGGATCGGCCCAAGCTAGCCCTGACGCGCAGGCGCCAGACTGGACCCCACCAGAGCTGCAGGCCCATGTTCAGGCCTTGCGCATGCAGTCCACAGAGCTGCAGCAGCAGGCTTTGCGCACTGAAGAGCAGCTGCGAGCCTGCGCCAACCTGGTTGCGTCCTTGGCTGAGCAAAATGAGAAGCTGGTCGTGCGCTTGCAAGTGTTGCACCGCAGACAGTGGTTGATCGTTGCTGCTTTGTTGGCCGTGGTCGGCGCTTTGCTGGTGCAGTACCTGTAAAAGGACTTAAACACTTCTTCGCCCCTGGCTTGTGCCTTGGGTGTACACCTTGATAATTTGCGCTTTCGCCATCACGGGCATTGTGAGACTATGAAACAGAGAAAACTAGGCGTATTTTCGGTCGGGGCCGTGGGCTTTGGCTGCATGAATTTGAGCCACGGTTACGGGGACAAAGTCAGCCCAGAGCAGGCCGAGCGAATTCTGCTTGGCGCGCTCGACGCAGGCTACACCTTGTTCGACACGGCCACGCTGTATGGCTTTGGGGCGAACGAGACGCTGTTGGGTCGCTACCTAAAACCGCATCGTGATCGCTTTGTTTTATCGAGCAAATGTGTGCTCATGGGTGTTGATCGTGACAACAGCGGCAAGATGGTGCGCGTGATCGACGGTCGACCCGAAACCATTCGCGCTTGCTGCGAGGCGAGCTTGCGGCGGCTGCAGACCGATGTGATCGATTTGTATTACCTGCATCGGCTTGACCCCAAGGTTCCCATTGAGGACAGCGTGGGGGCGATGCGTGATCTGGTGCAAAAAGGCCATATTCGCAGCATTGGCCTGTCTGAGATGTCAGCAGCCACCTTACGTCGTGCCCACGCTGTGCACCCGATCACTGCGGTTCAGTCCGAGTACTCCTTATGGACGCGCAATCCTGAGATTGCGGTGCTGCAAGCATGCCAGGACCTGGGCGTGACCTTTGTCGCCTTTAGCCCCGTTGCGCGCGGATTTTTGTGTGGCTTGGCGCTCGATCCTTCAAGCTTCGTGCCGGGCGATCTGCGTTTGAGCATGCCCCGATTTCAGGGTGATAACTACGTGGCCAACCAGAACCTCCTGCCGGCTTACCACGCCATCGCGCAGGAAGTAGGGTACACGCCGGCGCAACTGGCATTGGCTTGGGTTTTGGCTCAGGGTGACTTTATTGTTCCCATACCGGGCAGTACCAAATTGGAGCATCTTCGTGAAAACGCCCAAGCGGACCGCGTGGAACTTCGGCCGGAGGTACTCAAGCGGCTTGACGCCTTGATCAATCAGATGACGGTGCGCGGGCCACGCTACAACGAGGCTGCCAGCAAAGATTCCGACACCGAAAACTTTGCCTGAGGCGCACAAATAGCCGGGCCACAAAGGCCCGGCTGTGATCACTTAAGAATCAGAGGTTGTCGCTGAAGCTGCGCAGCTTGTCAGAGCGGCTGGGGTGCTTGAGCTTGCGCAGGGCTTTGGCCTCAATCTGGCGGATGCGCTCGCGCGTCACGTCAAATTGCTTGCCAACTTCTTCCAGCGTGTGGTCGTTGGTCATCTCGATGCCAAAACGCATGCGCAGTACTTTGGCTTCGCGCGGCGTCAATCCATCAAGAATGTCCTTGACCACATCGCGCAGGCCCGCCTGCATGGCTGCTTCGATCGGCGCGGTGTTGGCGCCGTCTTCGATGAAGTCACCCAGGTGGCTGTCGTCATCATCACCAATTGGCGTCTCCATGGAGATTGGCTCTTTGGCGATTTTCATGATCTTGCGGATCTTGTCTTCGGGGATTTCCATGCGCTCTGCCAGCACTGAGGCGTCCGGCTCGTAGCCAAACTCCTGCAGGTGTTGACGGCTGAACCGATTCATCTTGTTGATGGTCTCGATCATGTGCACCGGGATGCGGATGGTGCGCGCCTGGTCCGCGATGGATCGCGTGATCGCCTGGCGAATCCACCAGGTGGCGTAGGTCGAAAACTTGTAGCCACGGCGGTACTCGAATTTATCGACGGCTTTCATCAGCCCGATATTGCCCTCTTGGATCAGGTCCAGGAATTGAAGGCCGCGGTTGGTGTATTTCTTGGCAATTGAGATCACCAGGCGCAAGTTGGCCTCGATCATTTCTTTTTTCGCCGAGCGGGAGGCGTATTCACCTTCGTTCATGCGTTTGTTGATCGCCTTAAGTTGTTCCAGGGGAATCACGACCTGCGACTGCAGATCAATCAGGCCCTGCTGCAACTCCTGCACGGGTGGGATATTGCGCCCCATGGCGGCGCTCCAAGGTTTGCCTGCGTTGGCCTGTTTTTCGATCCATTTCAGGTCAAGCAGGTGACTGGGGGCTGGTTGGCCGTGTTTGTCACGGCCGCTGAATTCCGCCACAAATTGTGCGTGTGGGTAGCCGCACTTGTCCACGATGATGCGGCGCAGCTCGCGCTCTTTTTCACGAACATCTTTCACCTGCGAGCGCACCATCTCGCACAGCCGCTCAATGGTCTTGGCTGTGAAGCGAATCGACATCAATTCATCAGAGAGCATTCTTTGTGCTTTCTGGTAGGGCGGTGTCCCGTAGTTGCCTTTGTCATACAGCTTGTGAATTTGCTCGAAGTGATCGCGCATCCGATCAAAGCGCACCAGCGCTTCACGCTTGAGCTCTTCAAGTTTTTTGGTTAGCGCCTTGGATCCACCCATGCCATCGTCGTCGTCTTCCTCGTCGAACTCGTCAAAGTCCTCTTCGGCGACGTAGTCGTCAGCTTCATTGGGATCGGTGAAACCGTCCACCACGGTCGTGATGACGAATTTGTCCGCACGGATTTCCTCCCCGAGCTTCAGGACTTCGAATATCGTCGCTGGTGAGCCGGAGATGGCCTCCATCATGTCCATCAGGCCGCCTTCAATGCGTTTGGCGATTTCAATCTCGCCTTCACGCGTCAGCAACTCAACGGTGCCCATCTCGCGCATGTACATCCGAACAGGGTCGGTCGTTCGACCGAATTCACTGTCCACAGTGCTCAACGCCGCTTCCGCTTCTTCCTCAGCCTCTTCTTCGGTTGAGGCAGTAGGGCCAGTGTTGTTCAGCAACAGCGTTTCAGCGTCGGGTGTTTGCTCGTAGACCGCCACGCCCATGTCATTGAGCATCGAGATAACCACCTCCATGGTCTCGATATCAACAAGTTTGTCGGGCAGGTGATCTGAAATTTCACCGTGGGTCAGGTAACCCCTGGTTTTACCCAGTTTGATGAGAACCTTGAAGCTCTGACGGCGTTTGGTCGTTTCTTCTTCAGACAGGCCCGCTTCGTCGAGTCCGAACTCTTTGGCAAGCGCACGCTCTTTGGCCTTGCTGATTTTCATGCGCAGCGGCTTGACCTTCTCAACCGTTGGCGACGCCTCTGCAGAATCCTCTTCCACGTCACCTTGCAAGTCATCTTCGATGTCCGACAAGTCGGTATCGTCGTCACTGTCGCGGCTCTTCGCAGCCTTCTTGCCCGCTTTTGCCTTGGGGCCTTTAGATTTCGCTGGCGCCTCGGCCTTGGCTGGTACTTTGCTTTTGCCTGTCGCCGCGGCCTTGGCAGGCGCTTTCGCTTTAGCTGAGGCCTTGGCCTGGGTGGTCGGCTTTGGCGTTTCAGCGGATTTTGCTTTGCTCACAGTCGTTTTTTTGCCAGCCTTGGTCGCCTCGACTTTGGGAATCTTTCTGTCCTCAGACTCTTTTTTGTCTTTGGCTTTTGCTTTTACAGGGGCCTTGGCACCGCTGGCGGCTTTGACGGGCGCAGCAGCGCTGCTTTTCTTTTTGGCCGGGGTTACGTTCTTGGCCGCTCTTTTTGTCGACATGGTTCATCCTCAGAGTCAATGCGACGCCCGGGCGCATGCGCCAAAAAAGGGTCGCGGGTGCTAAAAGTGGAGACGGACCTGCAAGGTCGGGGGCGAACATTTGGTGTGCGGTCCTTGCGATATTTGGTCTGGCGCGGGTGGTTTGGCGCTTTTGACCGGCTCGGAGGTGCCGCTGTCGCACTTGCAACGTAGTGTCAACCTGGATTATACCGTAAGTTGCCTCACAGGCTTGGCCTATCGATTCGCACGACATGGGTATGCCGCCGTCCTCTCGATGCCACATACATGTGCACAAATCAAGTTACCTAAATACGACAAGGTAAGTTCAAGCAGATTTAATTTTTTTATCTGTCGGGCGTGGGGCGATGTGCAAGACAGCCGTTTCGCTCTACGATTGCGGCTTCGCCATTGGCTGGTATTCGGCTGTTTGCGGTGACTTGTTCAAAGAGCATGGAAATTTCATGAAAACTGCGTTTTTGCGTGCATGTGTAGGCTTGTGCTGTTCGGTGCTGTTGGCCCCAGCCTTTCCCCAGTCGTCAACGCCTGCGCAGGGCGGCGCCGCCGCCGGCTCTGCCAGCCCGCCGGCATCCACAACGCCAGCGGCTGCTGGCGCGCAAGCGCCCGGCGCCGGGCAGCGTGCAGGCAACGCGCCGCCTGTGTCCGTGACAACGGTGCGCGTCCAAAAACGCGATGTGCCGGTGACCCTCAAAGGTTCCGGAACGGTGGTGGCCTTGACCAGCGTCGATGTTCGCCCCCAGATGAGCAATGCTGTGAGCAAGGTTCATTTTGCTGAAGGGCAGTTCGTCAAGAAAGGGCAGCTGCTCTTCACCTTGGATGCGCGCGTGGAGGAGGCCAATCTGGCAAAGGCCAAGGCCCAATTGGCCAAAGACCAGGCCAGCCATGCCGATGCCCAACGGCAGTTGGCCCGCGCGCAGGACCTGTTTGCCCAAAACTTTATCTCCAAGGGCGCGGTAGAGACGGCGCAGGCGCAGGTGGAGTCCTGGGCGGCAACCATCAATGCTGACCAGGCGGCTGTGGCTGCCGCCGAGGTTTCTCTCTCGTTCAGTCGTATTTCAGCGCCGGTGGCCGGCCGGGTTGGCGCCGTCAATGTGACTGCGGGTGGCTTGGTGCAGGCCAACGTCACCCCGCTGGTGACCATTACCCAGCTTGATCCGATTGGAGTTGCCTTCTCCATCCCCCAGCGCAATCTTCAGGATGCACTTGGCGCACTCAAAGGCGGGGGCGCGCCGATCGTGGCGACCTTGGCCGATAGCGGTGGCACCTTCAAGGGCAAACTGACTTTTGTTGACAACGCCGTCGACATGGCATCCGGGACAGTCAAGGCCAAGGCATCTTTTGCAAACAAGGACAGCAAGTTGTGGCCTGGTGCGTTTGTTCAAATCGCGCAGACTGTGACGGTTTTGAAGGATGCCCTGGTGATTCCACAAGTCACCATTGTTCAAGGTGCTCGCGGCACCACGGTCTTTGTGGTCAACGAAGGCAAAGCGACGGTGCGCCCGGTCAAGGTCGTTTTTTCTGACGGCACCGATGCCGTGGTGACGGGCCTCAAGCCCGGTGAGGTGGTCGTGATGGACGGTCGACAAAACGTACGACCCAATTCGCCGGTCCTGGAGCGACCGCGAGAGGCGCGCGCTGAGGGAGGTGATGGTGCTCGCGGTGGCAAACCTGAGCGAGCGGATGGCGACAAAGGTGCAAAGCCAGAGCAGCGCTCGTCTGAACCCGAAAGTGCAGCTGCCGGTGAGGTGCGCCAAGCTTCAGGCGAGGCAGGCGCGCAGGGCACAAAAGGTGGCAAGGGCCAGAAGCCGGAGAACGCGCAAGGCGCTGAGTCTGGCAAGCCTGCCCAGGGCGAGGGCAAACGTCGCGATAAAGGCGCCTCATGAACCTCTCAGAAATTTTTATCCGCCGTCCGGTGATGACGGTGCTGCTCAATCTGGCCATCGTGATGGCTGGCGTGATCGGATTGCGCAACATCCCCGTTGCGGCGCTGCCAAGCTATGACACGCCCGTTATCAACGTATCGGCGCGTTTGCCAGGCGCAAGCCCCGAGACCATGGCTACTGCGGTGGCCTTGCCGCTGGAAAACCAGTTTCAATCCATACCGGGGCTGGAAACCATCAGCTCCACCAGCAGCCTTGGATCAACGTCCTTAACGCTGGAGTTCAGTCCCGGGCGCGACATTGACGCTGCAGCCGTCGATGTGCAGGCTGCCTTGCTCAGGGCGCAACGCTTATTGCCGCAGGACATGACCAATCCGCCGTCTTACCGTAAGGTCAATCCGGCGGATGCACCGATATTGTTTATTTCCCTGCAGTCGCTGGCAATGGCGCCATCTGATTTGCAGGACTACGCCGAACACTTGATCGCCCCCACCCTGTCCATGATTGAGGGTGTCGCCCAGGTCAATATTTATGGGTCCAAGCGCTACGCAGTGCGTGTCCGAGTCAAGCCCGATGCGCTGGCGGTTCGCAACCTGAGCCTTGATGAGATCAGCTCTGCACTCAGAGCAGCAAACTCCAACACGCCAGTAGGTACGCTGGAGGGGCCACGTCAGGCACTGGTGTTGCAGGCCAACAAACAGTTGCGCAATGCTAAGGAGTTTGGTGACTTGATTGTCAGCACCAAAGGCGGTTTGCCTGTTCGCCTGCGTGATGTCGCACAGGTTGAGGACAGCATCGAGAACTTGAAGAGCTATGCCACATTCAATGGCGATCCAACCATCACGCTGGCTATTCAGCGCCAGTCCAATGCCAACACGGTGCAAGTGGTCGATGCTATTCGTGAAGCTCTGCCAAAGCTTAAAGAGCAGCTACCTGATTCTGTTTCCCTTACCCCGATTAACGACCGCTCGCTGTCGATTCGCGAGGCCATGCATGATGTGTCGTTAACGCTAGCGGGCACGATTGTGTTAGTGGTCCTGGTGATCTTTTTGTTCCTGCGCCGCTTTGTGGCCACGGTCATTCCCGCGCTGTCGCTGCCGGTCTCTTTGGTGGGCGCCATTGCACTGCTATGGGGCTTGTCCTACAGCCTTGACAACATTTCCTTGCTGGGTTTGACCTTGGCGGTCGGCCTGGTGGTGGACGATGCGATCGTGGTGTTGGAGAACATTATTCGCCATGTTGAAAAAGGCGAAGATCCGTTTCAGGCTGCGCTACGTGGATCGCGTGAGGTGGGCTTTACCATCATCTCGATTTCGTCGTCGCTGATTGCGGTCTTCATTCCCATCTTTTTTATGCCGGGTGTCATAGGCCAGTTGTTTCACGAGTTTGCTGTCGTCGTGGGCCTGGCAATTTTGGTGTCTGCATTCGTCTCACTCACGCTAGTGCCCATGCTGGCCAGTCGCTTTTTGACCGATGAGGCCCACAAAAAACCACCAGGATTTTTGGTTCGCCTGTTTGAAAAAGGCTTTGATGCCATGTTGCGCGGCTACACGCGACTGCTGGACCTGGCCTTGGCGCACCGCTACTGGATGGTGGCTCTGGCCTTATCGACGTTTGCGGGCACGGCGTACCTGGCAACAATCATTCCCAAAGGTTTTTTCCCCGAAGAGGATATTGGCCAAATCATTGCCTCCACCGAGGCCAATGAAGACATCTCATTTGAGTCTATGCTGGTTCTGCAGTCCGCTGTGGCCAATATCGTTCGCAAGGACCCCAACGTGCTGGCTGTTAATTCCTTCAATGGCGGCTTTGGTGCGCAGAACACGGGGCGAATGTTCATCACGCTCAAGCCGCATGGTGAGCGTGAGCCGATGAAACAGGTTGTGGAGGGCTTGCGCAAAAAGTTGCGGGGTGTGGCCGGCATCAATGTGTTCATGCGGCCGATTCAGAACCTTCAGCTGGGTGGTCGATCCAGCAAAGCGCAGTACCAATATATTTTGCAGAGTGTGCGTGCCGATGAGCTCAATAACTGGGCTGTCAAGATGCAGGACAAACTGCGTCAAGACCCGATTTTTCGTGATGTGACCAGCGACGCGCAGCTCCGGGCCCTGCAGGCGCAGCTCAAAATTGACCGGGACCGTGCCAACGCCATGGGTGTTTCCATGGACAGTGTGCGTAACGCCTTGTACAGCGCCTTCGGTGAGCGCCAGGTCTCCACGATTTACTTGCCGACCGACAGCTACGCGGTGATCATGGAGGTTGCGCCCGAGGCCAAGCAGGACGAGTCCGCTCTGCAAAATATTTTTGTGCGGGCTAACACAGGTGCGCTCGTACCGCTAGCGGCCTTCACCACGGTTGAACGCTCAGTGGGTCCGACGTCGATCAACCATGTGGGCCAGCTCCAGGCGGTCACGATTTCCTTCAACCTGGCACCGGGTGCGGCACTCGGTGATGCAACCGCCAAGATTGATGCCGCCCGGGGTGCTATTCAGATGCCGGACTCGGTGATTTCCAGCTACGGGGGCGATGCGCAGGTGTTCAAGAAGTCGCAAGGCAGCCAGGCGATTCTGGTGATTGCTGCTTTGTTGGTAATTTATGTTCTGCTGGGCGTTTTGTATGAGAGTTATATCCACCCCATCACCATATTGGCGGGCTTGCCGTCGGCGGCAGTGGGTGCGCTGGCCACGCTGATGTGGTTTGGGATGGATTTGACCCTGATCGCGACCATCGGCATTGTCTTGCTGATTGGTATTGTGAAAAAGAACGCGATCATGATGATTGACTTTGCTCTGGATGCGCAGCGGCATCACGGTATGGCGCCTCACGTGGCCATTCGTGAAGCGTGTATTCTGAGATTCAGACCGATCATGATGACGACCATGGCCGCTTTGATGGGTGCCTTGCCCATTGCACTGGGCATCGGCGCGGGTGCGGAGTTGCGTCAGCCGCTAGGCCTGGCTGTGGTGGGTGGCTTGGTGTTTTCGCAAGCGATCACCTTGTTTATCACCCCAGTGATTTACCTGATGCTCGACAAAATCAGTGGCCGAGGGCCTGTGCTGACTCCAGAAGAGCCTTTGCCAGAGACGAACGCGTAAGCGCGCCAGCAAGGCTTCGATGCGCGCCGAGCAAAAGCGGCGTTGAGAGACGCTTGGCGGCGATTACGGTGTTTCGGGATGCAGCGAAACCAGAATCATCAGCGCCCTGGCCACGTCGATGCTGAAGCCAGCACGCACGCTTTCTTCGCGACCGTAGCTGTCATAGAGAAGTTTTTGCAAATAGTTGTGGCATTCGGCCGTGCCCCAGCTCAGGTCAAGTTTGGAGGCGATTGCCGAGTGGTGTTGGCGAATCTGTGAAAGCGCCTTGTCAACCTGTTTGGTCCGCTCACCGTGGGGTGCAACGGTCAGTTGCTTTCGGGGCTCTGGGCTTTGCGCCGCATTCCCACTGGCCAGAGCCGGCTTGTTGGTGCTTGTGGCGGAGTCGCGATCAGGTGGCTTTGATAGCCCTGTATCTTTCGTGGACCGTTGACCCGATGGCGCAACGGGTGCTGCGCTATCGAAAAGAGCCCAAGCTGAGTCGCTGCTTGTTTCGTGGACTTGCGTGGACTGAGGGTCAAACGCGCGCGGCCGCCGGCGTCGTTCGAACAATGATTCTTGCGTAGTCGAACGCTCTGACGGCGTTGATTTTTCGTCTTTCACCTTTTGCCCCTTTTTGAGTTGTTGGCAATCCGGTTTGATTTCCCTGTTTGAACAGTGTAATTTTTTTTGAGCCCACGCGGCGGCACATGGCCTGAGAGCCCCTGCGCTGAGCGCAACTTGGGGCGCGTACACTTTGGGCCGCTTGAACAAGGAGCGTAGCCGATGAAATCTGCAAGTTGGAAGGTGGTGCCACTTTTGATGCTCCCCGCGCTGGTCCTTGGCGCGGACCTAGTGACCGTACGTGGGGCTGGTACCGGCCAGTGCAAGGACTACCTCGAAATGCGGCGCCTGAATAATTCTGTTGACACCTACCAAGTTGCGGCCTGGGTGCAAGGATTTCTGGCTGGCCACAATGTTTTTGCTGGCGGAAAAAATCTGGTGGCGCCCGATGTGGACAGTACTCTGGTGGAGATTGACCGGTTTTGCCAAAGCCACCCCAACAAAGCCATTTCCGACGGGGCCACTGCACTTGCCTTGCGATTAGGCGCAGTCAAGCGCTAGGCCTGGCGTGCCTGGGGCTCGTCGTGCTTCTCTGGCCGCGGCCCAACTGCAAGCGCTGATCAACCTGGAACTTTTGACTTCAACACTGGTCCTGGGCCAGCAGGCGCTGCGTTTTGCGCGTCTTTGGGTTTGCCAATGTGTCGTTCACCCTTGGCTTTGGCCAGCGCCACCTGTCGCTGTCGCTCGGCGAACTGCTGCTTTCGCTGGGGACTGGTCTGATTGATACAGTGATGGCAACTCACGCCCTTGACGTAGCTTGGCAAGGTCTGGTCTTGCTCACTCAAAGGGTGTCCACATGCCCGGCACAGCGTGTAGGCGCCTTGCACCAAGCCGTGTCCGACTGACACCCGTTCGTCAAACACAAAGCATTCTCCCTGCCAGAGACTTTCCTCAGGCGGGACTTGCTCTAAGTACTTCAGGATGCCGCCTTCTAAGTGGTAAACCTCATCAAAGCCTTGCATGCGCATAAACGCTGTGGATTTTTCGCAGCGTATGCCGCCTGTGCAAAACATGGCGACCTTCGGCTTTGCCGTGCCTGCATTTTGTAAGCGGCCACCAGGCGCTTGCTCGTGGGCAATCCACTCGGGCAAATCTGAGAACGCCTTGACCTTGGGGTCAATAGCGTTTTTGAAGCTGCCGATTTCCACCTCGTAATCGTTGCGGGTGTCAATCACGATCACATCGTCACGGCTGATCAAAGCATTCCAGTCCTGGGGTTTGACATAGGTGCCCGCCATGCGGCTTGGGTTGACGCCCTCAACACCTAGGGTCACGATTTCTTTTTTCAAGCGAACTTTGAGCCGAACGAAGGGCGGGGAGTCGGCCCAGGACTCTTTATGCTCGAGCGATGCCAGCCGGGCGTCTTGCCGTAAAAACCGAAGCAGTGCATGGACGCTATCAGGCTTGCCGGCTACGGTTCCGTTGATACCCTCAGGCGCCAGCAGCAATGTGCCCTTGATGCCGTTGGCATTGCAGCATGCCAAGATTGAGCTTCGCAGCGCCTGGTAGTCTGGCAGTTCAACAAACTTGTAGAGGGCAGCGATCAGGTAAGGGTTCATGGTGTGGGGATCTGGGCCTGCCTTACGCTTGTCGGCAGATCACGTTGGGTCAGCAGCAGCCTGGGTGATCGGGCAGCAGGCTTTAGCTTATCGAACTTTCTTGAGCTGAGTGCAATTTTAAGAAGCGATCTGGCGACCGCGACGAATCTAGTGCGACGGATGCCACGGGCTGGCTTGTGCAGCGGGCTTTTGGATAGGCGCGTGGGATAAGATTTCTGCTTTTTCAATCCTAAACGAGCAGCAGGAAATCTATGGCACGCAATACCCGGGTCGAAGCCGACCATCATGCCCCCCCCGTGACGCACATTCTGGCGGAATTTGTCGCTACACACCCGTCGCGTGGCTGGTCTGATGCTGTCGATCACGAGGCGCATAGAACCGTCATGAACTGGGTTGGCTGTGCGGTGGGCGCAGCCAAGCATGATTCGGCTGATGCCGCCCTGGGTGCAGTCCAGGCGCTGCAACCTGCTGCGCAGTCCACAGTCCTGGGTCGCGCAGGCAAGGTTGATATGGCCAGTGCCGCGTTGGTCAATGGCATCACCTCGCACACTTTTGATTTCGACGACACCCACCTCAAAACCATTATTCATCCGGCAGGGCCGGTCGCTTCCGCAGCGTTGGCCTTGGGCGAGCACCTTGGTTGCTCAGGCCGCGCCTTGATTGATGCCGTAGTGCTTGGTATCGATGTTTCCTGTCGTGTCGGCAACGCCATGTACCCGCAGCACTACGACCGCGGCTGGCACATCACGGGCTCGACTGGCATGCTAGGCGCTGCGGCGGCATGTGCACGGTTGCTCAAGTTAGACGTTACCAAAACCACCATGGCACTCGGTATTGCCGCGTCACAACCGGTGGGTATGCGTGAGCAATTTGGAACCATGACCAAGCCATTTCATCCCGGCGGCGCGGCGCGGGCGGGCCTGATGTCTGCGCTGCTGGCTGACAATGGTTTTACAGCCAGCAACAAGGCTTTGGAGGCACCCCGGGGCTTTATGCAGACGGTGTCGATCAAGAACGATTGGCGTGAGATTACCGATGAGCTGGGGCAACGTTTTGAAATCTCTTTCAATACCTACAAGCCTTTTGCGTGTGGCATCGTGATTCACCCCAGCATCGATGCCTGCGCACAGCTGCGCGAGCAAGGCGTCAAGCCCGAGCAGGTCGAACGCATCGAGCTGAGAGTGCATTCGCTGGTGCTGGAACTCACAGGCAAGAAAACGCCGGCTGATGGTTTGCAGGCCAAGTTCAGCGTGTACCACGGCTGTGCCGCTGGCTTGACTTTTGGACGGGCGTCCGAAGACGAATTTGCAGATGACATCGTTAACCGGCCCGACATGGTGGCCTTGCGCGCCAAGGTTCACGCCACGGTTGACGACAGCATTGATGAAGCCAGTGCGGATGTCACCGCGTTCTTAACAGATGGCCGCCAGGTCCATATTTTTGTGGAGCACGCCATTGGTTCCCTTGAAAACCCCATGACAGACGCGCACCTGGAGGCTAAATTCAGCCGCATGAGTGACCGCATCTTGGGCGGTGGCCAGACGCAATCCCTGATTCAGGCATGCTGGGCCTTGGGTCAAAGTGCTGATGTTCGCGAGCTCTGCAGACTGGCGGTGCCGGCTGGCCAGTGAGCAAGTCAGAGGGTTAGCCTGATGGTTAGGCCTACCCTTACATTAAACTGAACCTTTTGAGGAGCAAACCTATGAATATGAGTCAAAAAACAATTTTGAGTTTGAGCACCTGGATGCTTGCTTCGTCGTTGGCCTGGGCTCAGGCTGAATTGAAAGTGGCGATCGACCCAACTTACGAGCCCTTCACCTTCAAGACGCCTGATGGCAAACCAGCTGGCTTCGATGTGGACATTGCGAATGCTTTGTGCGAAAAAATGAAGCGCAAGTGCGTATTTGTCGAGCAGGTCTGGGACAGCATGATCCCGGGCCTTCAGGCTAAGAAATACGATGTGATCATCAGTTCGATGTCCATCACCGCTGAGCGGCAGAAAGTCGTCGACTTTTCCGATAAGTACTACAACACGCCGAGCAAGGTGGTTTTGAAAAACACCGTCAAGTACTCTGGACCAGCCTCTATCAAAGGGCTGAAGATCGGTGTGCTCAAAGGCAGCACGCAAGAAAAATATGCACTTGGTGAACTCAAGCCCGCTGGTGTGAGCGTCGTTGCCTATGAAGCACAAGACCAGGTGTACCTGGATATCAAATCGGGACGACTGGATGGTACGGTTGCGGACGTCCTGGAAGTAACCGGTGGTTTCTTGAGTAAGCCTGAGGGTAAAGATTTCGCAGTGGCGGGTGAGCCGCTTAGCATGCCGAAATATTTTGGGACTGGTGTCGGTGTTGCTATGCGCAAGGGGCAGAAAGACCTGAAAACGGCTGTCAACGCTGCGATCAAGACCATTCGGTCGGATGGCACCTACAAAAAGCTCAACGACAAGTATTTCCAGATTGACGTCTGGGGGAACTGACCTGTCCCGGACCTCTTAGCCGCAGATTTCTGGCGTGAGCGGCTACTACCTCTCGATCCTGCAGGGCGCTGGTCTGACCGTTCTGGTGTCACTGGCGTCCCTGCTGGTGGCTGTAGCCCTTGGGTTTGTCGGCGCGCTGGCTAAGCTGTCGCGCCATCGGCTGGCCGTAGCGCTCGCCTCGCTTTACACCACGTTGGTTCGGGGCATTCCCGACTTGGTGATGATGCTGCTGGTTTTTTATGGCGGCACGATTGGGCTGAACGCGTTGTTGGAGGCTATGGGTAGCACTGCCGTAGTCGATATTGAGCCATTCACAGCGGGCGTGCTGACGATTGGCTTTATTTACGGCGCCTACATGACCGAGACCTTTCGAGGCGCGATCTTGGCGATTCCAAAGGGGCAGGCGGAAGCTGCGCGCGCTTTCGGCATGGGCGGGTTCAAAGTTTTTTACCGGATTACCTTGCCCCAGATGGTGAGGTATGCCTTGCCCGGATTTACCAACAATTGGCTGGTGCTCATCAAAACCACAGCCCTGATTAGCCTGATTGGCTTGCAGGAGATGACCTACATCGCCAAGCAGGCTAGCGCGGCAACGCGATCGCCTTTTGTTTTTTTCTTGTTCACTGCCGCACTTTTTTTAATCTACACATCAGCCTCACTGTGGGCGCTTAGGCGACTGGGTGAGCGATTCAGCCTGGGTGTCAGGCGCATTGGGCCGTAAGTGAACTGGGCAATCGTCTTTGAACCCGATTCCTTGGCCTTGTATGGCCAAGGAATTTTGGTTACTTTGGGCCTGCTCTTGAGTTCCCTGGCTGCTGGCGCAGTGCTCGCTGTTATTTTTGCAATCGGTTTGGCGCAAGGTCCACGCTGGCTCGCCCGGCTGATTGGCACCTACACCTACGTTATGCGTGGCACACCGTTGCTGGTTCAGGTGTATCTCATTTATTACGGCTTAGGGCAGCTGGAGTGGATTCAGGCGCGATGGGATGAGGTTTGGCCGTGGACATATTTCAAGGAGCCCTTTTTTTGCGCCTGGTTGGCTTTTACCCTCAACACTGCGGGGTACACCGCCGAAATTGTGGCCGGTGCAATGCGTGAGACATCGGCAGGTGAGGTGGAGGCAGCGATGGCTGTGGGCATGAGTCGATCACAGGTTCTTCGCTTGATTGTCCTTCCCAGTGCGCTCAGACGTTCATTACCAGCGTACAGCAATGAAGTGGTGATGTTGTTACAAAGCACTAGCCTGGCCAGTGCCGTGCCGGCCATGACCGATATCACGGCTGCGGCCAGCCGAATATATTCGGACTACTACCTGCCTTTCGAGGCTTACAGTTTTGCGGCCGTTTTGTATATCGTGATCACCTTTGGCTTAATCGGCTTGTTTCGACTCGCTGAGCGGCGATATCTGTCCTATTTGGTCGTTCGCCGGACCTAAGGAGCGAGTCGTGCGCGTGGTCGATTTCCCGCTTGAGGTGCCCAGTGAAGATGGTCCTCGGCAGTTGCGGGCAACTTATTTTGGTGTGCCCGGCGCGCGTCCCAAGGTATACATTCAGGCTGGTCTGCACGCTGATGAAATACCGGGTATGTTGGTAGCGCATTACCTCAGGGAGTTACTCACAGACCTTGAGTCAAAAGGCTTGCTAACGGGTGAAATTGTGCTGGTCCCTGTTGCTAATCCGATTGGACTTGAGCAAACCCTGCACCATCAATTGCTTGGCCGCTATGACTTACGCTCAGGTGAGAATTTCAATCGGTACTACCCGGATTTTTTAGACGCAGTATGGCAACGGGTCAGCGAAAGTCTGGGCAAGGATGTGACTGAAAACGTCTTGAAAATCAGAGGCGCCTTGAACGACGCCATCGATCAATGGACGCCTGGGTCCGAAGTGCAGAGTTTGCGCAAGACACTGATGCGTTTGGCCGCAGACGCCGATTTGGTTCTAGACCTGCACTGTGACGCTGAATCTGTGATGCACTTCTACACAGAATCTCCGTGTTGGCCGCAACTCAAGTCCCTGGCTGATTATTTGCGTTGTCGCGTGGTTTTGCTGTCGCGCCAAGCACCCGGACAGTCCTTTGATGAATCTCTTTCTGGAGTCTGGTGGCGCTTAGCTGATCGGCTCGGCACATCCCAATCGTCCGAGGCTATTGCGCAGGCGTGCCTGAGTGCCACGATTGAGCTTCGTGGGCAGGCCGATGTCTCAGACCAGCAAGCCAGTCAGGATGCCCTGCAGATCCTGCAATTTCTGATGCGTTTTGGTGCTGTGCAAGGCATACCTGAAGATGTGCCAGAGGCTCTTTGTCAAGCAACGCCGTTGGCAGGGTCACACACCTTGGTGGCGCCTAGTGCGGGTGTTGTGGTTTTTCGTGCAGACCTCGGTGCTGATGTTGGCAAGGGGCAGACCGTCGTTCGTCTTGTTGATCCAAAAGATGGGGTGGTGACCCCGGTATGCTCTGAGGTGTCTGGGCTGTTTTACGCCAGAACGCGCGAGCGCTACGTGCAAGCGGGCGCTGAGCTGGCAAAAGTGGCCGGCCGGGTTGCGTTCAGGACAGGTGAGTTGCTGGGCGCTTAGGGAATATCACATGCAAGCTTACAAGCTGGAAGTACATGATTTGCACAAGCGTTTTGGCAACCATGAGGTTCTCAAAGGCGTTTCGCTGAAGGCCCAAGGCGGGGACGTGATCAGCATCATTGGCAGTTCCGGGTCGGGCAAAAGTACCCTGCTGCGTTGTATCAACCTGCTGGAGCGCCCGCACCAGGGGCGTATTGTTGTTGCTGGTGAAAATCTGGAGCTGGTACCAGACCGCCACGGCGAATTGACTGCGCGCGATCCCAGGCAGCTGCAGCGCATGCGCACTCGATTGGCGATGGTTTTTCAACATTTCAATCTCTATCCGCACCGCACAGTTCTAGAAAACGTCACACAGGCCCCAATCCTCGTAAACAAAGAATCTGTACAGGATGCAACAACACACGCAAAGGAACTCCTAGAGAGCGTCGGGTTGGTTGAGAAAATT